>CALURE010000010.1 GCA_944323095.1 Candidatus Gastranaerophilales bacterium | reverse complement strand
AAAAAATCGTACAGAGGCGGCACTTCAATTAACTGCAAGTTACGGCTGCGTACGTAGTACATAAGGAGAAATAAATTATGGCACATAAGAAAGGTATGGGATCAACCCGTAACGGACGTGATTCGGAAGCGAAGCGATTAGGCGTTAAAAAATTCGGCGGTGAAATCGTTAAAGCCGGAAATATCCTTGTTCGTCAAAGAGGAACAAAAGTTCATCCGGGCAACAATGTAGGTATCGGATCTGATGATACATTGTACGCATTAATTGACGGTCAGGTGAAATTTGAAGCGCACAGACGCGACCGAAAACAGGTTAGCGTTTACGCGGTGTAACTAACAAAAATTTAACCAAAAGAACCCCTTTGAGGGGTTCTTTTTTAATGCCTTATATCGCCATCGTCGAATTAAACAGGCATTATTTTATTAACTGATTTAACATGTAAACAGGTTTAAGATAACATACAATTTATTATTACAAAAATTTTACAAATTAAGATAAAAATTAAAGTTTTTATTAAAAGTTCCGATATATGTAATAGTAATCAGAACTTAATGGAGAATTGAAAAATGTTAAAAAAGATAGTAACACCTTCGTGTAATGTATGCGACAGTGTGGAATTTATATTAAGAGGAGCGAGAAAACGCCGTCATATGGCATTATTATCCGCAAAACAAATTAATGCGGATGCAGGTATTCAAGCAGGACTGAAAGCAGTCAGATAGTGCTTATTGTTTAGTAAGAATGAGAGTTTATAATTAAAGACCGGAAAAATCCGGTCTTTTTCATTCATTACCAGGGATAATCCTTGCTAAACTGCCAGCCGTCATATACCACAACTGACATACACCTAGTAGAACCACCACCCTTATAACCATCAGCCTTGCATTCCTCAATCAATCTTTCTCGTATATTTTTTTTATCAGAAGCAGAATTTATTTCACTTAAATGGGGAACATAAACAGAGCGACTTGAAGTATTAAATGCAGCAACATCAAATACATCTCTGCCCAAAACATTCGGCGGCGCAGAACAATTCAAATCAACGGTAAAAACAAAAACCGCATGATTACTCCAGGGCAAAAGACAAATTCCATCAACAGTTCCAATAAGATCATCATGCTGTATGGCATCAAACCCTGTATCTACTCCATTTATATTTTTTACCTTGTACTTGTTGCTACTATATCTTTTATTATAAAGAACTTTAATATAAGGTGCAAAATATTTTTTAAAGAATTCTACCTCCGTAGTATTACCTTCAAAAGGATAATCCCAAAATTCCGAAGGTCCAAAATCATAAACAGCAGAATTATAAGCAGATGAAAGAACAGCATAAATCTTTTTTAACTTTGTAATTGCAGCTTTTTTTTGATAATTTGCAATCAAAGAAGGCATCGTAAGAGCAGCGACAACACCAATTATGCCAAGTGTTATTAAGACCTCTGCAAGTGTAAACGCAGATTTACACCGACGAAAAGAATGTGAGACGCAAAATTGTACAAAATTAACTTTACCTGCAAAATAAATTCGGGACTTACTCTGAATTTGTTTTAGTATATTCCGAAAAACAGCTTGAACAAAGCGTTTAGCGCCCCCCCCCCGACGGTATTTTTTGTTACCATTTTTAGCATATATCCTCTCTTTTTTATAACAAATCTATATATATTTTAACACATTTTTGTTATATTTCAAGACTATTAGTAAAAGCTATTATTTCTTATATCTACAAATTTTATTTTGTAACCTAATATTTGAGCAATTAATTTCACTTCTTTATAAGATATTGTCTCATTTCTCAATTTTTGAGACAAACTGGCCAGCGAATATTTTTTATTTTGACATTTACCAATTTGCTCAGCCAGCTCTTTTAATGTCATATCTCTATCATTTGTAAGATTTTTTATTTCATTTACAATTTTACTCATTTAATAATTATAACGTTATTTTGATAAAAATGCAAATTTAGCAACTTTATCTAAGACAGATTCTATTCCGCATCATTCATCTAACAGTATAAATTCTGAAGAAATTTATACCAGATGCCGTAATGCAGGTTTAGATTATCAGGTTGCATCCTGTGTAGAAGCAATTATAAGAGACAACTGGGAAATAAATTATTACTAATTTGCTGTTAAACTGTTTTCTCCAAACAAAAATACCTGAATAGCATTTTCACATTGCTTAACCGGTTTGTAAAAATCTTTCACAAGCACACATTGAGTTTGAATACAGTTTAAATCCCTTTCGTGAAGATATTTTTCAAAAGCATCGGCAGTTTTTGTATATTGCCGGTGTTTTAAAAATGCAAAAAATTTAGTTTTTTTGCGTGAAATTTCACTGAGTGCAAAATTGATTATTTCATCATAAGAAAGATTATAACCGTCATTTATTGATATATCTATTATAAAATTAAAATTATCGCTCGTAGTAATTGAAAGATAGGATATAATTTTTTTACCTGTTTCATCTTCAAGAACATATCTGTTTTTATAAAAATTTGTCAATCCTGCAAAAAGCGGCTCTTTATATTCATCCGGAATTCTTAGCATTGAAGGTTTATAAAGTGAATTTAATTCCCCGTTATAAAGTTCTGCTACAAATTTTGCATCCGTATTCTGGCAGTATCTGAAATTTGCTTTTTGAAGCGTCTGCGGTTTAAAATTATCCAGCTTCCATAGATTTTCATAACTGCATTGCCTGAAGCCGCAACCTTGCATAAAAAGATTTAAAAGTTCATCGTGACACTGATCCACACAAACATTAAATGATACAGCCCCTTTTGCCCCGTATCTTGAAATTACAAAATCAATAAGCTGTTTGCCCGCTTCATAAAGATTTTGCTGAAATATTAAACGTGTTATATTTATTTTATACGGATTGCCGTTAGTCGGGACAACAGTTATAAGTCCGAGAATTTCATTCTTTTCAAGCAGGATAAACGATTCCGGCAGAAATTTATATTTTAAAGGCAGAACTCCATGTAATATGATAAATGCCTCAGCAGTAATTGCTCTTGAAAATTTGTCGTCTGTTCCAAGATATGAAATCATTTTTTTAATTTTAGGTACATCAAAACAATTCAATCTTCTAATAACAGTCATATATTTATTATATAATTTATTAGTATTATTTTCAAGTTTGTGATAAAATTTTTACGTGAGGCGAAATATGAAAATAGCAGTTGTTGATGATGGTTATATTACTCTCCAAAATGCAGAGAATATAAAATTGAACGGGCAAAGCGGTGCTGTTGTAAAAGTTTTAGGCTGCGGACTATGTGGTTCAGACATTGTTAAATTTGTTCATAAAATTTCTCCTAAAGGTACAGTTTTAGGTCATGAGATTGTTGCAGAAATTGTTGAAATAAATTCTAAAACAAATTTTAAAAAAGGTGATATTATTGTAACATCGCATCATATTCCATGCGGCGAATGTATTTATTGCAGACATGGAAATGTTTCAATGTGTGAACATTTTAAATCAACAAATTTTATTCCGGGCGGTTTTTCACAGTATGTTTATTTAAGTGAGGAACATCTTGAATATGTTGCACACATAAAGCCAGAAAATTTGACTAATATGGAAGCCTCATTTTATGAACCTCTGGGGTGTATTGTACGAGCAGTAAAGCGTGCATCTCTTATAAATAATGATACCGTTCTTGTTTTAGGACTAGGTTCTATCGGGATTTTAACAGCACAGGTCCTGAAAGCTTACGGATATAATGTTGTAGGATGCGATTTAATCGCGCAGAGAATAGATTTTTTAAAATCCTTTGGAATAGATGCATGTGATGTGAGAAAATTGAGGGATACTTTTAAAGCTGATGCGGTATTTATGTGTTCAGGAGCTGATCAGGCTGTTGAAACTGCTTTAAGATATGTCAGAAACGGCGGAAAAATTCTCGTATTCTCAAGTACCCCGAATGATTTAACAGCTTACCCTAATAACGAAATTTACTATAGAGAATTAACTGTTCTGGGCAGTTATTCCCCGTCACCGGATGATTTGAAAGAGTCTCTTGAATTATTGAAAGACGGTAAAGTAAAAGTTAAAAATATTTCTACTGAATATGAATTTGAGGATATTCAACAGGCTTTTTCTGATACAATGTCTAATAAGATTATGAAAGCATACATAAAAGTTATGGACTGAGAAGGGTGAGAGTTTAAAATGCGTGCAATACAGTATTACGGACCTGAAAATATAAAATTAGAAGAAGTTATGGTGAAACCTCCTGAAGATGGGGAAGTCGTTGTAAAAGTAATATCGGCTCTTACATGCGGTACTGATGTAAAAACTTACAGACGCGGTCATCCGGTTCTTATTAAATCAATCCCGTCAGGTTTCGGACATGAATTTGCAGGGATTGTAGAAAAAGTTGGCAGTGGTGTTGAAAACGTGAAGGTTGGAGATAGAGTCGTTGCAGCAAATTCTGCCCCATGCGGTCATTGTTTTTATTGCAAGAGAGAAGAATACAATTTATGTGAAAATCTGGATCTATTAAACGGAGCTTACGCGCAATATATAACTGTTCCGGCGCGTATAGTTAAAAAAAATATGCTTATTTTACCAGACAATTTAAGTTTTGACAGAGCTGCCTTTTGTGAACCACTTGCAAACGTTGTTCACGGAGTTGAAAGAACAGGAATTAAGCCAGGGCAGACCGTCGGAATAATCGGTATCGGACCTATCGGCTTGATGTTTGCACGTCTTGCAAAACTGAAGGGAGCCAGAGTTATTGTCGGCGGAAGAAATCCTATAAAATTAAAGGCGGCTGAAGAATTTGCTCATGCTGATGAAATTGTGGATTTAACTAAATATCAAAATCCCGAGAAAATTTTCAGAGAATACACAGAAGAACGCAAAGGGCTGGATGTTGCAGTTGAATGTGTAGGCCTGCCTGAAATCTGGGAGCGAATATTTTCGTGTGTAAGACCTGGAGGTACAGTTCACTTCTTCGGCGGCTGCAAATCCGGTTCTACAGTTACGTTGGACACCACAAAAATGCATTACGGCGATATTCGTCTTATGAGTGTATTTCATCATACTCCAAAATATTTCAGAATGGCTCTGGATTATATAGCATCCGGTAATGTGGAAGTCGAAAAATTAATAACTGATACTTTGCCGCTGGATAAAGTTGAATGGGCCTTAAATCAACATATTGAAGGAAAAGCAATTAAATTCCTGATAAAGCCGCATTACCAAGGGTAATTACCGCTGATTTTCCAGCCGGCTTTAACGATTTTTGCAAAACAGGATTCTCCGGTACCTGTTATGCTGCAGTTTCTGTCAATATCATCGTGACTTTTGTCTATATTAAATGGCATAACACTATTTTTGTCATAGTTCATGACAATCCGAAAAACATCTTTCCCAACGTGTTAGGCCTATTAAGTCCGTTTATATCTATTAATACTTGTTGATTGGATGAAAATAACGGTTCTCTTTGACCTTCCAACTCACCCCGATGCATGAATATAAAATATACCATCATTTGTAGAAAGCAGCACACGTCTAAAGTTATAATCTGTGTAAACATTACTAGGGTAACAATCACCGTTTGGAGATTTATATTGGCACACATTAGTGGGGTCATCCGGGTTGTATGGACGACCTTCTATAATGCTTGCCCCGTTAATAACGGAATACTCCCTCTCCTATGGGAGAGGGTTGGGGTGAGGGATGATTTTCACCCTCCCCTTTACTTCCCCTCAATGGAGGGGATATTAGTATCATCATAGCAAGGCAACCCGTAGATTAGTAGAGGGTAGGAGGGTAGGAAGATTGGAAGATAGGCTGTTTACAGAAAATAGCTTACCCTCATATCTTCTTATCTTCTTACCTTCAAAATAAGAATGAGATTCTGAAACAAGTTCAGAATGACAGAATAACCTCTCCCTTAAACCATCACCCGATAGAGGGAAAATTTTTACGATAATTCCTACCGGCTTAAATAATTTTCGCCAGAACACTTGTGGAGAAGCTAGTAGCGCCCCCCCCCCGACGTTCTTAATTTCGATAATTCTTTTTGCATGTTTGCTCTCCTTTTTTATTGCTGCCAATATAATTATAACAAAATTTCATATTATTTCAACGGCTTTTTGCTTAACATATAAATCCTGTTTACATATATCTGCATATATGGCTTTATGTAAATCACGGAATTACTGCCTCTCAATTCTTCACTTTTAATTTTTAAAGTCGAAATTAAAAAATTATCTTTTGTATCACTCATTTGTTTATATAATTCGTCAACATCAAAACTACTTTTATAATCATTATAATAGTATCTCAAACCTTCATACTTTGAGCAATTACGACCTTTTATATCATACAAATAAACATTATGCACTTCCATTTCAGGCAAAGATTCACCTGCATCCATTGTCGTTGGATGTCTAAATATCTTTGCGTTACGCATTTTTGCATCTTTCAAGACTGTATGTCCTAAAAAATTATTGCCTTTTCGTATTGTCACAGGCATAAAACAAAAATACAGCGTTAGAGCAGTTACAATTATATTTACTATATCTTTCAAAGAATTTTTTAAATCCGGATTATCCTGAATATATATCCAGTAAGCAATTATTCCGTAAATAAATATAAAAATTATATGGTAATATCTGCCGTAATATACCGTCGAAAAGAAAAATCCGGTTGTAAAAGCAGATAAGACCCAGAACAATCCGGCATATATAGATTTTCTAAACAACAAAACAGTAAAAAATATTATTGCCAGACGGAATAAAAGCATTTTAAAAAACGGAATATAATACGGGAAATCAAATCGTAAAAAAAAGTACCGGAACAAATACGGCATAGCTATAAATGAATCTTTTACATTATAATCAGGAATATCCAGACCAATATATGAAGAAAACATATACAAAAATACAAGCTCTGCAATAATTATAACTCTGCTCAAAATTCTTTTATCAATAATATTATCGACATAAGATGCCTTATACAAATCATACAAAAAGAACATTCCAAGATAAATGGCGGGAATTGCGCCTACAGGGTGGGAATTTGCCGAAAGAATCAAACAGGTAAGATATTTATAAGGATGCTTCAACCTGTCTTTAAAAAATGCCATAGCTGCAAACAAAAAACAAATTGTCATTGTATAACATCTTGCCTGATTTATATAAAGAGTAAAAATCGGAGCAGAAAAAATTATAAAAATTTTTACAGCATTGCTAAAAGGAGCTTTTTTTATCATTATAAAAAGAGCAGCACAGGCAAAAAACCAGTTTAGAATTAACATCGGATAAGGGTAATATTCCCTGAACAAAAGGGCAAAAGGTTTTAAAAATAAATACCAGAGAATTGTATGACCTTCTGTTTTTAAGAGATTAAAAATTTC
Source organism: Candidatus Gastranaerophilales bacterium (assembly GCA_944323095.1). Taxonomy (GTDB): domain Bacteria; phylum Cyanobacteriota; class Vampirovibrionia; order Gastranaerophilales; family Gastranaerophilaceae; genus Stercorousia. Next base: position 16,169 of record CALURE010000010.1, on the reverse strand, counting down.
TACCACATTACAATTCGCGGCAATTGTCCATGCATGCGCTTCATCAAACCAGCAAATTCTACCTGATGTCAAATTTACATGCAGTGTTATAACTGCGTAAATAACAAGTGCAATCCACGGCAGCCAGCTAAAACGTATCTTCTTTATAATCTCCATATAAATATTATAGCATAATTATACATCTTTTTTTATAAAACCAGTTTGAATTATGTCTTTACCAAATTTTTCTTCCAGTTTATCAAGACATTTAGTCAATTTATTTTTCCTTTCATCTACAATTAAATCTGAAAACAATGACATTTGAGCTTCATTGTTTAATTCAAAAGTATCAAGAATTACTCCGGTGCTCCTGTAAAGAATATTCGGATTATATATCTTATCCAGAAGTTCAAAAATAATATCAGAAATCTCCAGTTCAAAATCTGTCGGAACATTTAGAATTTTCTTTTCACAATATACTTTAAAATCTTTGGTACGTAAAAATATACTTATGCCTTTGCATTTCGCATTGATTTTACGGAGCTTTACGCATGCGCGGTGAATATGATAATTAAGAGAATTTTTCAAATAATTCTTATCGGATGTAAATTTGGCAAGTGCGCTGGTTTTTTGTATAGATTTAGGAAGTTTAATTTCATCAGAAACAGGAGAAACCATCTCGCCCAGCAATTCATGCTTCATCTCCAGTCCGCGTATGCCAATTTGCTTATTCAGCCATAAATCATCCTGAGATACAAGTTCATAAGCTGTTAAAACTCCGTTTTTACGGAAAAGAGCAGACAAATTCTTCCCTATCCCCCAGATTTCATCAATACTTGTTTTCTGCAATACTGGAATAATCTTGCGCGCACCTATCAGATAAACTCCTTCCTCCAAACTTTTTGCCTTATCAGATGCAAGTTTTGCAAGAGATTTTGAAGAACTTAACCCTATAGAAACAGGAATATCAACTCTATCTTTAATTTCCTGTCTTATCATCTGCGCTATTTCAAGATAATTCTTTTTATAAAGACGCTCCAACCCTGTTAAATCTACAAAGGCTTCATCAATAGAATAAATTTCCACAAGCGGGCTGAAATCTTTTAAAACATCCATTACTTTTTTTGAAATTTCACTGTATAAATCATGGTTAGCATTTATATAGACAGCCTTTTTCATCTGACCTTCTATTTGGAAATACGGCATCCCCATTCTTATACCGAGTTTTTTAGCCTCTTTTGAACGTGAAATCACACACTGCCCGCGCCCTGACATAACGCATACAGCTTTTCCCTTAAGTTCCGGATTAACGGATTGTTCGCAGGAGACAAAAAACGAATCACAGTCAACAAGTGCTATTATATGTTTTCGTGCCATATCAATATTATCAGATATGTTTTTATTTTCATCCACCATTAAAGAATTACTTCCCGTTCGTTTTTATAAGTTACATATCCGAGATTTGAGGCTGGAGGCTTTTTCAAATATTTTCTTCTGGTATAAATCACACCTACTTTAGAGGATTTTGATGCCTTAGAATATTGTTTTGCAAGACTAGCACACTTTAAAATCAATTCATCAGACGGATTATCACACTTTAAAAGCACATGAGAGCCCGCGCAATCTTTTGTATGAAACCATAAATCATCATCTTTAGAAAGCTTTGACACTATATAATCATTCTGCCTGTTATTTTTGCCGACAAAAACCTTAAATCCGTCAATTTCCAATTCCACAGGCTCAAAAGAGGCTCTTTTCTGTTCTTTTTTAACGTTCGAATTATCAGGCTCAATTTCTGATTTTACTGACAGCAAATCATTTACAGAGTCTGCAATATCAAGCGAATACAATATCTGCTCATAATATTGTATCTGCGCATTCAACTGAGATGTAAGCTCCGTAATTTTCGCAACTGCATTTTTCCCTTTGTTGTAAAGTTTATAAAAATTATTTGCGTTTTCTTTTAATGTTTTTGTTTCGTCCATTTCAATTTTAATATTTTTATCATTCTCATAATCATACACTTCTATAAATTTTGAATAATCTGAAAAATTATAAAGGTTAGCCATAATCAAATCACCGTAGAGACGGTATTTATCCGAATTTATTTCTTTCTCAAGTTTGTACTGCATTTTTTTCAAAGAATTTTTATCTTTTTTAAGCTTTAAGGAAACAATTTGTTTTAATCGCTCTTGCAAACGTTCAAATTTATCCTTATAAATACAATCAGCATAATAATTATCTATAAATTCATTTATAGATCTGCCGGAATAATTTGACAGTGAATTTTCGGATGCATACCAGTTATTCGGACGACCGGCAGGATAAACATAGGGCAAACCTCCGGCCATCTCGCGTTCACGGCTCTTTTCCGCACCTACATTATGAGCACATCCCAGGATAATATTTGTATCATAATTGTAAAGTATAACATTTGAATATTTTCCCATAAGCTCTATTGCAAGACAGAGATATATTTTTTCGGATAAATCGTTATAAGTTTCGATATAAAACTCTAAAATTCTTTCATACTGAGGCTGTTCAACTTTTGCAATTAAAGAATTTTCAAGATATTTGCGCAGAAGCATACAAAACATAGGCGGTTTTTGCGGTATATCAATTAAGCGTTTTGCTTCATTTTCTTTATTCATAAAACAAATGTGAAAATGTTGCGGGTTAATATTGATATAAAACTTTTTTGTTACACCTTTATTTCTTATAGAAAAAACAAAATCTCTCCTTGTCGGCTGCTGAATTTTTTGAATTCTCGCACCTGTGAGAAAATTAAAATTTTCATCAAGCCATAGTTTTAATGTTTTTGAGTCAAAAGTTATCATATTAACATTTTACAACAAAAAAACATCTTTGAAACTTACCAGTTTTTAGCTTCTATAAGTGTATTGGCGATATTTTTAAAATTTAAATTATCCACTTTTATAATAGCTTTTTCTTTCGGATTTATTATACAGACTTTGTCGCTGCAATTGTCATACAAATATATCTGTGCACATTTTGAAGTGCTATTACTGCATCGTACAAACACTCCGCCTGACATAAGATTTGGTCTGTGATAATAATAAGAAATCAGATTATTATCGCTGAGAATTGAATTAATACTGCTTTTAATTCTGTTGCCTATCGGGCAGTCTGCATAAGCCCAGAAAATTTGTTTTTTATATCCGTTAATTACATCATAATATTCATCGGATTTTGATGTATTTTCATAAACACTTGAAGGAATTGCAGAAGCTCCCCTGAATGTTATTTTTATCTCATCAGCAACTACCTTTTCCTGAGATTGGCTATTTTGAGATTGACTATTATTTACTGCTTGAGTATTTTTTTGCGGACTTTGTCCTTGAGACTGAAGCAATGCTATTAATAAAATTGTCACAATTAAAAATGCAAAAAACTTCAAAATTAAGCTCCTTTCTTAAATCATATAAAAAACAAAATTAATCATAATAGTAATATCAGGGTTTTGTCAATAGATTTATTGAGGGAGTTATATCGCAGTTTACAATAAAAATAGCACAATCGTCACCGAAACCAGTTCGGAATGACATTATAGTTGTTTTTCGAGAATATCTGGTGTAAACTGTGAGATTAGTCACTTTATTGACGTACAGCGAAATATATGATAATATAAAATTTATAAAAAGGAGAGTAAATATGATTTTATGGGAAATTTTTGCAATAGCGGGTCTTGTATTTTTGATACTTGAAATGCTTGTGCCCTCAATGTTTTTTTTAAACCTTGCAATAGCAGGCTTTATCACTGCAATTACAGCAATTTGGGTTACTGACTGGATTGTATTAACAATACTATTTGTTGTTTTATCTGTTTTATCAATTCTGTTTCTGCGCCCGATACTTATTAAAAATAAACAAGATAAAGAACACGAAACAGGTATGGAAGCAAAATATATAGGTAAAATTGTTAAAGTAACAGAACCTGTAAGCAAATATTCAGGAGCAATCACAATATATGATGAACGCTGGGAAGCACGTACGGAAAATGATGAAACAATTCCAGCCGGCTGTGAAGTAAAAATTATTAAATATGACAGTTTAATATTAACAGTAGAGAGAGTATAGGAGAAAAAAATGAGTATAGTTTTATTGATTTTACTTGTTGCACTTTTAATTTATGTATTCAAAGGCATAATTATTGTCCAGCAGCAACAGGAAGTTATTATTGAAAGAATGGGGCGTTATGAAAAAACATTGCGCGCAGGCCCCAATTTTATATTCCCGGTTCTTGAAGCACCGAGAGGCATTTATAAAAAAGTTTCTCAAAAAGGCATTGACGGAAGAAATTTTTATTACCTCAAACCGGTTGACAGAATTGATTTGAGAGAACAGATGTATGATTTCCCCCGCCAGAACGTTATTACCCGTGACAACGTTTCAATTACAATAAACGCACTTATTTACTTCCAAATCATAGATGCAAAAAGTGCTGTTTATGAAATTGAAAACCTGCCTGAAGCCATTGAAAAACTAACACAAACAACTCTAAGAAACCTTGTAGGCCAGATGGATTTGCAGGAAACTTTAACATCACGAGGAAAAATTAATGATGAATTAAGGACAACGCTTGACGAAGCGACTAACAAATGGGGTGTAAAAGTTAACCGTGTTGAAATTCAAGATATTTTCCCGCCGGCAGACATTCAGGCATCAATGGACAAATTAATGAAAGCCGACAGAGAAAAGAAAGCAACAATTACGGAAGCAGAAGGATTAAAAGAAGCTGCAATTCAAAAAGCTGAAGGTGAAAAAGAAGCTGCAATCCGTTCAGCAGAAGGAGAAAAACAGGCCGAAATTTTGAGAGCCGAAGGTATTGCACAGGCACGTATTATTGAAGCTGACGCGGAAAAAGAAGCTATCAACAGAATTATTACAGCACTTGCAGATAAAGGGCAGCCTGATAAATATTTGATAGCAATGAAATACCTTGAAACAATGAAAACAATTACGAGCGGAGAAAATAACAAAATTGTTTACATGCCATATGAAGCAACAGGTATTCTATCCTCAGTTGATGGCATCAAACAAATGTTTGATAAAAAATAGCTTTTTTACTTAGTTTTATAAAACCGTCGTGACTTTATTATGCATTAATAGACAAAACGACGGTTTTATGTTATATTAAAATAAATTCAGGAGAAAAATATATGATAATGAACGATTTACCAAGAATGCAGGTTTTAATAACCACAAATGAACAGCATATTGAAGGAGAACTTCTTCTGCCTGAAAACATGAGATTTAGTAATTCAATTCCCGACAACATGTTATTTTACATATTAAATGGTGGTTTTCAATTTATTACACTGAAAAATTGCGAAGTAAAAGACAGAAAAAATCTTGCATTCCGTCCGGACAGATCTCCCCAGCTGCATGTAAATATTTCCTGCATTATGACAATGCAAATAATTGAAATATTACCGGATGATTATGAATATGAAGATAATTACGAAGATGAAGAAGCTGAAGAATACGAACATCAGAATACACGCACAAAAAATAAAGTGCCCCGCAGAGGATAATTAAAAGATTCTTCATATATTATGTTCTTTTTTTTATGTTTTTGTTAAACTTGAATTAAGTCTGTATAATATAAAAGAAGGAAGATAAAATGATTAAAACAAAACTAAAAGACCATAATTGCGGAGAGCTTAATCTTAACAATTTAAATGAAGAAGTTACGCTCTCCGGCTGGGCATCTACTATACGGGATTTAGGCGGTATTTTGTTTGTGGAATTGAGAGATAGAACAGGTTTTTTCCAGCTTGTTGCAAACCCGCAGATTAACCCGGAAGTTCACAAAATTTTTGAAAAATTAAGATCAGAATATGTTATTACCGTAAAAGGTAAAGTTACAAGACGCCCCGAAGAAACTTATAATGAAAAATACGCAACAGGGCAGGTAGAAATGTACCCTGAATCTGTTGAAATTTTATCGGAAGCAAAAACTTTGCCTTTTGTACTGGATGATGAAAATGTTTCTGAAGATGTCCGCTTAAAATACAGATATCTGGATATCAGACGTGAAAGTATGCTTCACAACCTGACTCTGCGCCATAAAATTTGTCAGGCAGCAAGAAGCTACCTTAACGGCGAAGATTTTCTGGAAGTAGAAACACCTATTTTGATTAAAACCACTCCTGAAGGCGCAAGAGATTATCTGGTACCTTCAAGAGTTCAGGAAGGTAAATTCTATGCGCTGCCGCAATCTCCGCAAATTTTCAAACAGTTATTGATGGTCGGCGGTATTGAAAGATATTACCAGATTGCAAAATGCTTCCGCGATGAAGATTTGCGTGCTGACAGACAGCCCGAGTTTACTCAAATTGACCTTGAAATGTCCTTTGTAGAACAACAGGATGTTATAAAATGCGTTGAAGGTTTGATTGTTGAAACATTCAAAGCCGCAGGAGTTGAAGTTAAACCTCCGTTTATTCAAATGCCTTGGCAGGAAGCTATGGACAGATTCGGATCAGATAAACCTGATACACGTTTCGGACTTGAACTTTTTGATATCGGCGATATTATTTTACAGTCAGAATTCAAAATTGTAAAAGATACTCTTGAAAACGGAGGTATCGTTAGAGGTATCAGAATTCCGGGCGGTGCTAAATTCTCAAGAAAAGATATCGATGATATTACAAAACTTGCGGTATCATTCGGTGCAAAAGCTCTTGCAAATATTATCTATAACGAAGACGGCACTGCGAAATCTCCTGTATTAAAATTTGTGACAGAAGAACAGGCAAAACAAATTCAGGAACGCGCTCAGGCAGAAGCCGGCGATATAATCTTCTTTGTGGCAGATAAGCCGAAACTTGTCTACGATATTATGGGAAGATTAAGACTGTATTTTGGCAAAAGATTAAATCTTATTGACGAAAGTAAGCATAATCTTTTATGGGTAGTAGACTTTCCGATGTTTGAATGGTCAGACGAAGAAGGAAGATTTATGGCAATGCATCACCCATTTACCTCTCCATGTATTGAAGATTTAGATAAGCTAAAAGCCGGAGATTTAGGAAATGTTAAATCAATAGCTTATGATATTGTATATAACGGAACAGAACTTGGCGGAGGATCTGTCAGAATACATTCATCTGATGTTCAAAATGCAGTATTTAAGGCATTAGGATTAACAGAAGATGAAGCTAAAGAAAAATTCGGATTTATGGTTAATGCACTGCAATACGGTACACCGCCTCATGCAGGTCTTGCAATCGGGTTAGACAGACTGGTTGCACTTCTTTGCAGAACTGAAAGCATAAGAGATGTAATTGCATTCCCGAAAAATTCAGGAGCAAAAGATCTTATGTCAGATGCCCCGGGAGAAGCTTCATTACAACAGTTAAGGGAACTTCACTTAAAAAGCACAGCACATAAATAAAAAATGAAAAAAGCCCGTTTTATTAACGGGCTTTTTAAATAATTAAATTCTTTTCGGATAATCATTTGAAATCTTCCATCCGTCCAGCATTATTATTGCTGTACAATAATTCGCATCATTATCACGACATTTCTCTATTAATTGGTCACGCTTCATTCCAAGCTGATATCCATAAGGTTTTAGTCCACTTTGAGGAGTAAAGTGAAAAGTAAAATATTTTCTGCCACAACAGCTTCCGGTATTTTGAGCAGTATTAACCATACATTTAGCTATATCTGAAGCATTCGGGGAAAAATACATATCAAAATTTGTTTCAGTACTTTGTATTCCAAAACGTATTCCAAACGCACTGCCATCAGCTAATTTTATCCAGGAGGTATAATTGTTTTTTTCTAAAACTTCAATATCTTTAGATGTAAAAAATTCAGCTAAATATTTGTTGAACCAATCTCCAGAACCTGATGGAGTAAATAAATCTGCATTATCCCAGTATTCAATTTCACCATACTTATTTTCAGCTAACAAAATTGCCTGATTAAATGTAGTATAAAACTTTTGCATTCGTGTAACAGCAACCTGCTTTCTGTGATTTGCTAACAATGTTGGTATAGTTAATGCAGCAACCACACCAATAATTCCAAGGGTGATTAGAACTTCTGCCAGAGTAAACGCGACTCTACGGACATTGTTAGTGGTGTCTATGTGCGCAGTATCCTCTGCCAGCGCGAAAGCAGCGAGTTTTTTTAGTGAAGCGTGAAGAGTGAAACGTGAAGCGAGGTTATTCATGTCATTGCAAGCGGATGCGAAGCAATCCAGCTTATTAAAGAAGATACGCAGGCTTAACCTCTTACCTTCTTGACCTCTGACTAGCTGAGAGGCGCCCCCCTCCCGACAGACTGTAACCCTTGTACTGCAACTATTTCCATACTCAGTCTCCTCCTTATTAAATCATAACTATATTTATCATTATAAACTATTTACGGAAACTTTTCAACATTATAAAAATATTTTGAGATATAATTTTATTATGCAGGTATTTACGGAACTTACTAAAAATCATGATTTATCAATTGCACTGGGTTTCTTTGACGGAGTGCATTTGGGTCACAAAGCTGTTATTCAAAGTGCTGTCGATTTTGCAAAACAAAATAATACAAAATCAGCAGTAATAACTTTTTCCGACCATCCATGTTGCTATTTTTGGGGGCTCTGTCCGAAATATATTCTCACACGCAAAGAGCGCGAAAAAAGAATTGAAGCGCTTGGTGTTGATTATCTTTATGAACTTGATTTTGAAAGCATATCAGGCTTAACTGCAGATGAATATTTACGTGATATTCTGGTTAAATATTTTACTCCTCTTGCAATTTCTACAGGCTGGAATCACAATTTTGGCTACAAAAAATCAGGGAATGTAAAATTTCTCAAAGAAAATTCAAAAAAATACGGCTACGAATATTTTGAACTTCAGCCGCAAAAAATAGAAAAAGAAACAATCAGCAGTACACTAATCAGAAAATTGCTTGCAAATGGGAATGTCACAAAAGCAAATATTATGCTAGGGCAAAAATTTTCAATTGAAGGTGTAGTTGTTAAAGGGAATAAAATAGGAAGAACTATCGGATTTAAAACTGCAAATCTGGTTTATCCGCCTGAACTGATAGAATTGCCGTACGGTGTATATTCAGTAGAAACGACATATGGTAAAGGTATAGCAAATTTTGGCATCCGACCAACAATAAACGGATCTAATGCAATTCTTGAAGTTCATATTCTAGACTTCGACAAAGATATCTATGACAAACCAATAAGAGTTGAATTTAACAAAATGATACGCACAGAGAAAAAATTTCCGTCTATTGATGCTCTTAAAAATCAAATCACTTTAGATATTAAGTCAATTTAATAATTTGTCTGCAAATTTTATACAGCTTACCAATATTCTTTATAGTTAAACTGCTTCATAAATTCAACAGAATTTAATCTCTAATCAACAGCTTCATCCTGTAAATCTTTTAAAGGTGCTTTTAACAAAGCAATATCTTCTCTGTTATGTGCATCCTGCATTAAAAAATCATTCTGCATTGAAAGTTCTCTAACACGCGCACGTGACAAATTTGTTTGACGCTCTTTTAATGCTGTATAATTTTTTGCAAATTCTCTGCTTTCAGCATTTGAAGAAGCTATAGAGTGGAACAAACCACCGAACAACAATGCTGTCGGAGACCAGGAAAGAAGTGTTTCACCAAATTCTTTCAATGATGAAGGTGTTTTTTGCGCAAGATTTGAAATACCTTTTTTAATACTTGTTATAACACCGTTTTTATTAATAAATTTTTCAGCTTTTCCTGTTAAATTCTGCATAAATTTCGGAGCTTTGACTTTTGCCAGCCTTCCGGCCCCCTTATTAACAAGAGTAATAGCGCCAATACCTGCTGCAATTATTGTAGCAAAAGACAAAAACGGATGTTCTCTGTCAAATTTTCTGACTTCAGAAGAATTTTCAACAAGTTTTCTTTTCCCAAAACCTAAAAGATCAATTGCACCCAATGCTGCAGTCCAGATTGCTGCAATTTTCAATCCTTTTGCCATTCTGCCTGCCAAACCAGTGATATTTTTAGAAAAAATCCGTGTATTACCGTTCTTGCTTAAAATTGCATTGCTCAAACCTACAGCCAAAGGAGCAGAATAAAACAATGCATTCGTAACTTTACGATTTTTCTTCTCATCAATCTTTGATGCAGTCTGCATATAAGCAATTTGTCTGATTGTATTATCATCCATGCTTATAATCGCATCTATATTATCCCTTTTGCCCTGAAATACCGGGGTATTGACCGCTTGAATCTGCATACACACACCTACACTTTCACAAATTGATTATACTTTATTAAAACCAAAAAGTAAAATTTTTTGCTAATTTTTAATTTTATTGTTAAGAATATTTACATCGAATTTTATTTTTTATAGTATAGAATATATGAAAAAATTTTACATTCATACAATGGGCTGTAAATCAAATCAGTTTGAAAGTTCTGTAATAGCGGAAAACCTTGAAAAAAACGGAATTACAAATACTAAAAATATTGAAGATGCCGACTTTTATATACTTAATTCCTGCACTGTTACTCACAAAAGTGACAATGAGGCAATGTATCTTCTGCGCAGCGCAAAACACAAAAATCCGGATATAATTACAATATTAACAGGATGTGTGGCGCAAATTGAAAAAGAAAAATTACTGGAAAATGAATATGTTGATTATGTCATCGGCAATGATGAAAAATTACATTTGTTTGAAGTAATACAAAATTTACAAAATAACAATTTAAAATGTATTGCCGGAGATATTATGCATCTGAAAGAATTTGATGCAGTTCCTCTCACTGACATGACGAAAACCCGCGCAAGCATAAAAATCCAGGACGGATGCGACAACAGATGCTCATACTGCATAATTCCGTTTGCCAGAGGGAAAAGCAGAAGCGCTGATGTTGATTTTATAATAAATCAGATTAACAACTTTTCACAACACGGATTTAAAGAAGTTGTACTGACAGGTATTCATATCGGGTTGTGGGGCAAGGAAAACGGATTAACCATTCTGGATCTTCTTAAAGAAATTGAATCCCGTACGACTATCAAACGTTACAGATTAGGCTCTTTAAACCCGCATGAAATAACAGATGAACTTTTAGACTTTCTGTCTAAATCAGAAAAATTCTGCCCCCATTTCCATCTTTCACTGCAGTCAGCCTGCAACAAAACTCTGCGCTCAATGAATCGCTTTTACACTGTTGAAGAATATCTTGAGCAAATTGACAAGATCAATTCAATGTTTGAACTGCCATTTCTCGGGAGCGACATTATTACAGGATTTGCCGGTGAAACAGAAGAAGATTTTCACACAACTTTAGACAATCTTAAGAAATCCGGATTATCTAAAATTCATGTATTCCCGTATTCAATAAGACGGGGAACAAAGGGGGCAGATGCGGAAAATCAAGTCGATGAAAAAATTCGTCAAATTCGTTCGGATATTGTAAAAGCACTGTGTTTCATAAAATTTACGGAATTTGTCAATAAAAATATTGGTAAAGAACATGAAATCCTGATAGAAAAACATCCGGATAAAAAAACAGGTCTGCTAAAAGGTGTAACGCGTAATTATTTGACAGTTTTAATCAATTCTACGGATGAAAACCTCTTGAACTCTTTGCAAAAAATTAAAATAACAAAATTTGAAAAAGGCGCAATATTTGGAACAATCGTTTAAAAAAGCCCCGCATATTTGCGGGGCTTTTATTAATTTCTACTGTTTATCTTTGCAAGAAGTCTCAAAATCTCGGTATAGAGCCAAACAAGGGTAATCATAAGCCCCATAGCCCCGTACCATTCATAATCTTTAGAAAGCATATTTTGAGAAGCAGATTCTATAAAGAAAAAGTCCTGCACTAATGCCATAGCAGCAATCACAACAATTAATAAACTAAAACCAATACCAACAGCACCGTTTTCCCATATTAGAGGAATACCACGTCCGAAAAACGATGCAACAATTTGAATTAAATATATAGCCAGTATAGAAAACATTGCAGTCATCAAAACTGCCTGAAATTTCTCAGTATATCTGATAACTCTGGCCTTATAAAGTAACAGCATTACAAACAAAACAGCAAATGTTGCCAGAATTGCCTGCAGTACTATTCCATGCCACTGAGCTTCAAAAAAAGCCGAAAAAGCACCCAGAACAAGACCTTCCATTAAAGCATAAGGCGCTGCTGTAAATTTTGCAATCCTTATATTAAAGCATGTAACCAAAACTAACAAAAATCCCAGTAGACCTCCGCCAATTAATAATGCAGGCACAATTGCAGGATTTGTAAACAACGAATATAAACTTATACAGGCACCTGCAATTAAGCACACAAACAACATAAATACTTTGTTTACAGTTCCTGAAATAGTCATCGGTTCCCCATCAAGAATTCTTTCCTGAGGCGAAAATCTGTTGTCATTTAATATCGGATTTGACATAATTAACTCCTTCCTTTACCATGATTATATAATATATATTAAAAATAGTCTATATCTTAATTATTTTATAAGGAATAATAATGTTCTTAGAAAATTTTACAAAATTTATAAAATATTTCGGGAGAGACAAGTATCTGCAGCTTACAGGTTTTACAGGGCTTTCACTCATCGCAGGTTTTCTGGAATTTGTAGGTATTGCGCTTATATATCCTTTTATACTACTGATAATTAATCCTGAAGCTTTATCACATTTTAAATTTATTAAAATAAATAATTCTCTGACCGGCGGACTAATGCTAGGACTTGGTGTGCTGTTTATTTTTATAGGGAAAAATGCATTTATTATTTTTACACAATACGTTCAAAGTAAATTTACAAATAACTGGCGTCATGATATATGCAACAGATTTATGAAATTATACCTTTATTCTCCATACAAATTAAACCTGCAGTCTCCGGCAGGAAGTAAATTATACTTAATAGAAAATATATGCGGGCAGGTAATTGACGGCTTTGTAATACGTGCACTGAACCTTCTTACAAACACAATTATAATTTTGATGATAATTTTATTGTTACTAATAAAATTCCCTGCCGCAGCATTAGCAACTATTATATTTGTGTGTTTATCAATGTATTTGCAAAACAAATTTTTTAAATCAAAAACTCACAAAATTTCTCAAATAATGGATAAACGATATAAAAATTACAAAAATTCACTGCTTGAAAATATCAATAATATTAAAGAGATAAAAATTTTATCAAGTGAAAAAATTTTTTATAACAATTTTTACAAAAATTCTTCAGATTTAAAAGCAGTACAAATAAATTACAATTTTTATTCGGCAATACCGCCGTACATTGTCGAAATTCTTGTAGTAAGCTCCCTTTTAGTCATGGCCTGTATTCTGTCGTTAAATCACTCCGGTAGCAATTCTGATCTTGTAGCATCTTTTGCAATAGTAGTTGCAGCACTATTCAGAATAGCTCCCGCACTTAACAGAGTACAAACTTCAATTATTAATATTAACAGTTCAAAAGAGTTTGTAAAACGGCTTAATGAAGAATACGAGCAATATGACCTTGAACATTTTAAAGAACCTGCAGACAAACAATATGCAAAAATGAATTTTAACAAAAAAATCAGGTTAGAAAAGATTAATTTTTCATATAACAAATCAAAACAGGTTCTTAAAAATATTACTTTTGAAATAAATAAAGGTGATTTTATAGGTATAATAGGTCTTTCAGGCGCAGGTAAAAGCACTCTTGCAGACATAATAACAGGTCTTTTGCCGCCTGATTCAGGAACAATAACGGTTGATAACACACTGTTAACAGAGGAAAATTATCCGCAATTCAGAAGAATACTCGGTTATGTACCCCAGCAAATTAATATATTAGATAAATCTATTAAAGAAAATGTTGCATGGGGTTGTAAAAAAATCAATGAAGAAGGAGTAATAAAAGCATTAAAAGCTGCGCAGCTTTATGATGTTTTGAAAGATTACCCTGAAGGGATAAATGCAAATATTATAATAGGTTCAAACGGACTTTCTCAGGGCCAGAAGCAAAGACTTGCACTTGCGAGAGCTCTCTATCGCGATCCTGAAATAATCATACTTGACGAAGCGACATCAGCACTTGATGTACAGGTAGAAAACGAAATAACAGAAATGCTTAAACAAATAAGTAAATCAAAAACAATAATAGCAATAGCGCATCGTTTATCTACTCTGAAAGCATGCAATAAATTGATTTATATAAAAAACGGACAGCTAATTGATATCGGTTCATTTAATGAATTAAGCTGTAAATACCCTGATTTTGCGACTCTTGTACAATTATCTTCAATAAAATAAAAAAATAAAAAAAGTACTTTACAATAAAAAATTTTTATTATATAATAAATACATAAGCCCCAACTGATTTAAGTTGCGGAAGAATTTATTCCTCAGTAGCTCAATGGCGGAGCAACCGGCTGTTAACCGGTAGGCTGTTGGTTCGAGTCCAACCTGGGGAGTTTTTATTTAAGAAATTATTCCCGGATCGTCTAGTGGCAGGACTGAAGATTCTGGCTCTTCCAACGGTGGTTCGAATCCATCTCCGGGAATTTTTTAGTCCTGTAATTGTATTAAACCAGATGTATTTGAGCAGACATTTCAATCGTGTACGGTTAAAATGATTATTGGCTGAAAAGTGGCTTTGTGTTTAGGTTTCAACCTGCCGGAAGTGTCCGAAAATAATCAAACCAAATTACTTGAAAAGTCCACGAAGTGTCCGTTGAAGTCCACCCCCTCGACTTTTGGTATGGTTTAACAGACATTGCAGGAATTTGATTTTTTGAACCAATAGGGCTGTGTTTCAAATATATCTTGATTTTTTTAGTCGGAAATCGCTAAAAATAAAATTCCTGAACTGGCAAAAAAGTCCAATTACTGTCTGTCAATGTCTAAAACAAGACAGTGTCTCAAAACCCTAAATGGCGGGATTTTAGAAGCAGTTTGAGAATTTCGGGATAGTTCAGGAATTTTGGGAAAGGACAGTGTTGGAAAATTTTTCAAAAATTTAAATTTAGGTGAAAGTTTATTTCAATTTACTCTGAAATATAAAAGAATATAAAAAATAAGAATAAAAATGCAAATTAATAAACGCGTTAGTATATTTTTTGTTATACCCAAAAATAAATCATACTTGTTATTATTTATAAACAATTATTCTAAAAAGATAAGTCATATAAATAACCGCTGCTCAAATACCTAATAATATCTTCATTAGCTCTAGCAGATGCGAGCTGTGATGCTTCTCCTTTTTTATAGATTTCCTTGATTTTATTAAAGTTTTTTTTGTATGAATTTGAATAAATTTCTTTTAAAGATGGATTTTTTTGAATAGCTCTTTTCACTAATTCTCGGTTAAAAGTTTCACGGTCTACATTTGCAGTTAAATAATTTTTATATATAGCTTGTTCTAAAAGATTTCTTTCTTCATTATTCAATGCTTCCATTTCTATTGTATTAATTTTTTCTTCTTTGCTATTAATAATTTCTAATTTTTTTAAAATATAATCTTTTAATTGTTGTAATTTCTTTTGTTGTTCCGGTTTTGTAAATTTTTGTTCTATATCTTCAAATTCTTTTAATAAAGTTTTGGAATTTTCGCCCAAAATTCTTTCTTGCATAAGAGAAGTTACTAAAGACATAATTTCAGTATTATTTTCTTTATTTATACCATTTTCCATAGAATAAGATAATATTATTGCAGAAAATTTATTTTTTTTACTTTCGGGAGTAATATTCTATAAAAAATAATAGTCTTTCAATAAAGGATTAATTTTAGAATTGACATTATCTAATAATTTATTTGTACGCTCAATGATTTGCGATTTAGCTGAATCTTTTAAGGTAGTCATTTTTTTCATTCTTTTTAAAATATCTAAATGGCTATCTAACAATGATTGTGTAACATGTTTCCCACTAAAAGATATTACATCTTTTTGCATATAACTACTTATACTAAAATTATTATTGTTTGTATTATTTTTCGCTAACATTGGTGAAGCAATATTTATAGGTAATATTCTCATTTTATATCTCCTTAGAACGACTCTGCTCATAGCATAACATAAAGCTATATATGAAATAAAACACGTCAAAAATAAATTTGCTGCGTTATTTATTAAAATTTATAACATTACAACTAATAAAAATTAAGTGTTTGTAAACATTTCATC
>CALURE010000009.1 GCA_944323095.1 Candidatus Gastranaerophilales bacterium | reverse complement strand
ATTAATATCACACAACAACAAATCAACAAATACGGGTTAGGCAGTCCTCCATTCTATATGAGTGGAGGATTTGTTTTGGAACTTGTATCACAGTTTACAATAATTACGGGTAAAAATGTCATGCTGAACTTGTTTCAGCATCTAGCAATGATAAGATTCCGAAACAAGTTCGGAATGACATTATGCTGCTATATTTATTGTGCTGATAATTTTTCTCTGACAAGAGTATCAATAGTATTTAGAATATCAGGGTTTTGTGCAAGAAATTCTTTCGCTTTGTCTCTGCCCTGTCCGAGTTTTTCGTCATTAAAGCTGAACCATGAACCTGCTTTTTTTACAATATCAAGGTTGACAGCAACATCTAAAATATTTCCTATTTTGCAAATACCTTTTCCGAAAATAATATCAAATTCTGCTGTTCTGAACGGAGGAGCAACTTTGTTTTTTACGACTCTTACTCTTACATGGTTTCCGACATCGCCGTCTTCTCCTTTAACACCCTCTGTGCGTTTAATTTCCATACGTACGGATGCATAATATTTTAAAGCGTTACCGCCAGTAGTTGTTTCAGGATTTCCATACATAACACCGATTTTCATTCTCAGCTGGTTAATAAAAATAACTGTTGTATTTGTTTTTCCGATAATACCTGTTAATTTTCTTAAGGCTTTACTCATTAATCTTGCCTGAAGGCCCATTTGTTGGTCTTCCATAGATCCTTCAATCTCGGCTTTAGGAACAAGGGCTGCAACTGAGTCGACAACAACAACATCAACTGCACCTGAGCGCACAAGTTCTTCTGTTATATCAAGAGCCTGTTCTCCTGTATCGGGTTGGGAAATAAGCAGATCATCAACCTGAACCCCTAAGTTTCTTGCATATTCTGGATCAAGAGCATGTTCTGCATCAACGAAAGCCGCAATGCCGCCTCTTTTCTGGCATTCTGCTACAATATGCTGTGCAAGAGTTGTTTTACCAGAACTTTCAGGTCCGTAAATTTCAATAATACGACCTCGCGGAACACCGCCGATACCGAGAGCAACATCAAGAGAAAGTGCTCCTGTCGGGATTGCATCTACGTTAACAGTTGCTTTATCCCCGAGTTTCATAATTGCGCCTTTGCCAAAATCTTTTTCAATTTTTTCAATAGCGAGTTTTAGCGCTTTACTTCTTTCATCTGTATTGTTAACTGTTGTTTCGGTATCTTTTTCTTTTACTGCCATTTTTTTTATTCCTTTTTACTTCCGTGTTTCAGAAGTTATTCCCATATATGTTTTTCTTTTTTCTTATAAAAACCCAGCCCGACAGGTTTGTAGCTGTGCAGGTCGTTTTTAAGCTGATAGATTTCTTTATTGAGGTCAATTATTTTCTGTCTTAATGTTTCGTTATCTGTTTTACAGCGAATAAGTTCGACAACAACTTCATCCATGCCTTCAAGTTTTTCGTCAATAACTTTTGCAATTTTGTTACTGAGTTTATTTTCCATTTCTCTCAGCGAGCTTAAAATACTGAGCATTGCAGAAGGTTTTTCTCCTGTTTGTACTACAGGTTTTGTAACACCTTTCATTGCCTGAACCTTGCGTAAATTTTTTACTTCTTCATAAGAAAAGTAAGTCTGACCTTTGCTGTTTTTTTTCGGCAAAATTGAGGCACGTTTGCAAAGTTCTACAATTTCTTTATTATCTGCTTTTAAAATATTTCTCACTTCTTGCGGAGATAAAGTTTTCCCCTTCAACTCTTGTTCTAATATCATCTTATAAAATCCCTCAAAATTTCTCCATTAATATTGTATTTTATATATAAAAAAAAGACAATTAATTTACAAATCTTGTAACATCGCTTAATAAATTTTTTTAGATAAAAAAAGAACCCCCCTTGAGAGGGATTCTTTTTTATTTTTTTTAATATTAAACGGCTTTTTGTACTTTTCCGGCTCTCAGGCAGGATGTGCAAACTTTAATTCTTTTCACTGTTCCGTTAACATTAACCTTAACAGATTGTAAATTAGGTTCCTGCGTATGAACAATTTGTTTATGCGAGAATGTTAATTTTGCCGCTTTAATAGGTGCTTTACCGCACACTTCACATTTTTTTGACATAATAATAATTTCCTTTTCTAGCTAGTTAACGTAATTTAATAATATAGTAAAAATTTGAAAAATCAAGCTTCATGTTACAATAATTTAAGTCATAATTTTTATAATTGTAACAATTTTGCAAATACTTGAATTAAAATTTATATTATGCTATATTCTCAAGTGAGAACAATTTATAATTTATCAGGATATGTAAAATGAAAAGTTCGACTATCAGAAGATCAAATTTATCTAAGGAAAAAATGGCTGTGTTAGAGTCTTTATCTAACTACAGACATAATTATTATGACAGTACACCAAATGTATATGTCAGACCGAATAAAGAAAAAGAACTTGATGTTTTATGGCAGAATTTTAAAGTAAATCAAAAAAATGACAGATCTCCCGGTGTTTATCTTGCTGCAGGATTTATTGTCGGAGCTGTTGTTATGCTTGTTTTGACAATTTTAATCAGTTTTTCTGCAAACGGTATAAACTTCTTGAAAGATAAAGCAGCTTCTGAGCCGGCACCTGCAAAGCATGAAAAATTAAGTTTAAATTTTATTCCGCCGTCTTCTCAAAAAACTGAAGAGCAGACAGGTGTGAATGAGCAATATACTGTCCAGAGCGGTGATACTATGGAAAGTATTATAATCAGATTTTACGGGGCATACAGCAAAGATAAAGAAGCTCTCGTATTAAAAACCAATAATTTAACAAACCCGAATAAACTCGGTATCGGGCAAAAACTTATTATACCCGTAGAAAACAAAACAGAACTCTAAAATAAATCTTTTCATAAAATTGCTTCTTGTAACAGGAGTTATATCTCCTGTTATTTTTTTTACTATTTTGTATATTTGCGGTCTTTTAATTCATCAGGCATGAACTGCTGCTTTACATCCGGTGCGTCATGAGAGTAAATGTAGCCTATCCCGAAGCCGTAATTTTTTGCATCTTTGTAATGAGCATCTCTAAGATGCATTGGCGGCGGAAAATCTTTGCCGGAATTAATATCGTTAAGCGCCTGATCAATTGCCATGACAGTTTCATTAGATTTTGCCGCACGTGCAACGTAAATTACAGCCAGAGCCAGCGGAATTCTGCCTTCCGGAAGTCCCAGAAGCTCAACTGCTTTATAGGCATTGAGCGCTACATTTAAGGCATTGGGGTCGGCATTTCCGACATCTTCTGCAGAGCATGTTATGAGTCTTCTTGCAATAAATCTTGGATCTTCACCAGCTGCTATCATTTTTGCAAGATAGTAAATTGCAGCATCAGGATCAGAGCCGCGCAAACTTTTTTGAAAAGCAGATGCGCAGTCATAATGTTCCTGCTGGGAATACCTTGTATTACGCTTCTGGCATATTTCTTCAATAATTTTTACGGTTAAATTGCGCCTGTTATCTTTTAAATCGCTTGCGAAATACGCATTTTCGACGACATTCAATGCATATCGTGCATCTCCCCTTGCAAGATTGATTATAAAATCAATTGCTCCGGTCTCGCAATCCATAGGAAGATAGTTTTTGGCAAGGTAAGCAAAACCTTTTTTAATAATTTTATCCATGCTTTCATCGTCAATGGAATTGAGCCTGACTACCTGAACTCTTGACAAAAGTGCAGGCACAACCTGAAAAGAAGGATTTTCAGTTGTCGAGCCTATTAAAAACAACGTTCCGTTTTCAAGGTGTGGCAAAAGAGCGTCCTGCTGTGTTTTTGAATATCTGTGAATTTCATCAATAAAAAGGATTGTTTTGGTTCCGGCTCTTAATGCTTCTTTAGCACTTTCAACCGCATCTTTAATATCTTTGACCCCTGATGTTACGGCGGAAATTTCAATAAAATTGGCATTGGTTTTTGTTGCAATAAGTCTTGCTAACGTTGTTTTGCCGCATCCAGGTGTGCCCCAGAATATCATTGAAAAAAGTCTGTTTGTTTTCAAAAGGTTAAGTATCGGGCTGTTTGGAGAAACAACATTACTCTGTCCGAGAAAATCCTCAAGAGTTTTAGGGCGCAAAAGTTCTGCCAGTGGTATCTGTTTATTTTGATTTTCAAGTTCCGTAAATAGATTATTCATAGTATAATTGTAGCATAATAAGTGTAGATTTGCTAAAAATATATTCTTCCTTTTGGAAGGCGGCAGGGGTAATATGAAAAATCGTTTAACAAAAATTATTTTTATTTTGATAATAATCCTTCTGGCAGTTGCGACAATACCTGTTCATAAAAAGACATCCGGTAATGAGGTTATTTTCTGGACTTTACAGATGAGTGATTTTTCATCTTATATGAATAAGGTTATAAAGGATTTTGAATCACAAAATCCTGAAATAAAAATTAAATGGGTTGATGTACCGTTTTCAGAAGGTGAAAAACGGACACTTGCATCTGTCTTGAGTGATAACCCGCCTGATCTGATTAATTTGAATCCTGATTTTTCGGCACTTCTGGCACAGAGAGGCGCGCTTTATGAAATTGATGAAAGTTTTACAGGGCAATTTAATAAAGATATTATAAATTCGCTTAAATACAACGGGAAATTGTATTCTCTCCCGTGGTATGCAACTTCTGCCATAACAATTTATAATAAAAATCTTCTATCAAAATCCGGTGCACAACTGCCTGAAACTTTTGAAGATTTAGCAAGAATTGCCCACCTGATAAAAGAAAAAACGGGTGCTTATGTTTTGCTTCCGAATATTACCGAAAACGATACTATGCTTAGAATTCTGAATAAGTACGGTGTAACTGCATTAAATATAAATTCCAGACAATCTGTTGAAGTTTTTGATTATTTTAAAAATCTGTATGTGAACTCTTTAATTCCGAAAGAATCTGTTACTCAAACCCATCGCGAGGCGCTTGAAAAATATATGGCAGAACAAATAGTATTTTTTCAGGCCGGTGCAAACTTTTTAAATATGATTAAAGAAAATGCCCCCTCTGCCTATAAAAATACTGATGTTGCTCCGCAAATAACAGGCAGATTGGGACAGAACGACTTTTCTCTTATGAATTTTGTAATTCCACTGCGTGCGAAACATAAAGATGAAGCTCTAAAATTCGCTCTCTTTTTAACCAACTATGAAAATCAGCTTGAACTTGCAAAATTGACCAATGTTCTGGCGGTAAATGAAAAAACACTCAAGGATGATTTTTATAATTATTACGATAAAAACGATTTGATGGCAAAAGCCCGTGTAATAAGCGCAAAACAGCTTAATAAAATTGAACCCTCATTTAAGACAATGAAAGACCAGAAAGAAATTAATACAATTGTAAATACCGCAGTTCAGCAGATTTTACTAAACAAAAACACCACCGAAAAAATTCTCGATGATGTTTCCAATAAGATAAATTTGTTGCTTGCAGATTAGCACCAGAACCCGCGTACCCCGAAGAAACTAGGCCCGCCGAACATAAATCCCGATCCGCACCCGCAGCCTCCTCCGAAAAATCCTCCGCCAAAAGGCCCGCAGCCATATATAGTTGATGTCATATAAGGATTAAAGCCGTATCCGAAAATTCCGAAAGGTGATGTCAGCATTGACGCTCCGATAAGTCCCATAGTTCCTTGAGCATTTGCGACAGGATTACCGTAACCGGCTGCCGAATTTATCGCATATCCCAGATAACTGCCTGATCTTTGTTGAATATCTTGTGCAGCTGCATTTCGCAGTACCCCGTTTGTTACATTAAATCCGAAATCAATTAATGCATCACTTGTCGGGACACCGTTATTTTTAGCATCAACCATGCTGTTGACACTGCCCATTACTGCATTAAAGTTACTAAGTGCGTGTATAGCGTTGTCAATACTCATAATAATTCTCTCATTATATACTTGTATATATATAAAGTATATTTATTTAAAAAAATTGCCCGATATTTTATAAATATTAAGTATTGTAAAGCTGAATATTTATAATATTAAAGATTTTTTTCTGATAAGCCGATTATATAATCATAAGGAAACGAAAAAGGGATTAGAAAAATGTCAGTTGGTCTTTTTAATGCACAATACAAATTAGGGATTGATACAACAACTTTAAAACAGGTTTCAAATGAAATATTGAAACGTGCTGCAGAGAAAAACAGCCAGTATAATGTAACAAATTCTTCATTAAATAGTTTTGCAAAATCTGTTGATTTAGGGATTGATTTGTATAAAGGCAATGTAGATACAAATACTGCCCGTCAGGTTGCAATGAATAATTCAGGTTTTCAAATTCAGTTAAACCAGGAAGTAATGCAGTCAATTCAATATCTGAATACAAAGGCAGCCCAAAATCTTCAAAAGAATGTTGAAGGGAAAATTACGGTTGCATTAAATGAAGGTGTTGGTAATACGCAGAAAACAGAAGCAGCTCCGTTGTTTAACAGTATAATAAGTCTCGGAGCAGGCAAAGACAAAAACGGTTCAGCTCCTTCTTATAAAGGTGAATTTCTTTTTATTAAGAAGAATAAAGAAAAAGAAGAAGCTGCAGCAGCTTAATATATAAGTCATTCCGAACTTGTTTCGGAATCTTATTATTGTAAGCAGGGGTGACAATTTAGATATTGTTTAGTTTAAATTGTAAATTATTTATTATTATCTTCTTTTAATTCTCTGGCGAGGTTATAAAATTCTTCTTCAAGTTTTTTTTCGGCATTTTCCTGTTTGTCATCTTTGTTTGAACCTGAATTTTTTTCACGTTCTTTCTGTTCTTCAAGGGCTTTTTTTCTGGCATTGATAACATTTGCGACATTCATCATTGCAAGCGAATTTAGAGTCGCACGCAGCTGTGCGCTTCTGTCAGTATATTTCTGGCTGTCCTGATTTTCTTCATCTTCGGCATTTTTTTGCTGTGCGAAGTATTCGCCGCCCTGTCCCATTTTATCATCCTGAGTTTTGGCTGCTGTGCCTGAAATATCTCCGCTTTTGAAATTAAAAGAGCCTCCGATTCCGAAGAATCCTGCTGATCTGTTATCGACCATAGTCTAACCCTCTGTTTATTTCATTTCAATCTCTTATAATCCTAACAGATTGAATGTTATATTAACTCGTCTGAATAGATTATTTTGCTAGTTTATTAATAAAATTTTACATTATTAACAAACAAGTATAATCATACGCTTATCCAAAGGGGCGAGAGGATAAAAAGAATTTCCCCTTCCTAGAGGGGAGGGGATAAAGGGGTGGGTGGCTTTCAGAAGGCCGGAAGTTCAGAGGGTAAGAAGGTAGGATGGTATGAGAGTAAGCTATTTACATTAAAAAGCTTATCTTCTAACCCTCTTACCCTCTTATCTTCCGATAAGCCCCTCTCTCAAACTCTCTGGCCAACGAGGCGAGAGAATAAAATCATCCCTCACCCCGCCCCTCTCCCATAGGAGAGGGAGTAATTTGTCATCCCGAAGTAGCGTTCCGCTTCACCCGCAAATTTGTTTTTGCATAAACTTTTGTGTCATTCTGAGCCTCTAATATTTAAGAAACTAAAACAAATAAGTAATAATACTGTTTGTTGGGTGGAGCGGCACGCTCCCGAAAGAATCCAGCCTATAATGGCTGACGGAAGGCAATAAGTCCGGAGGTCAAGCCAATTTAGAGGGTAAGAAGATAAGAAGGTATGAGGGTAAGCTATTTTCTGATAATAGCTTATCTTCCAATAATTATTCAGGTGAGAACGCTTCGCTTATCCCACCCTACTACTTAGCCCATCATATTAGTGATAGTAAACTGTTATATAAGTACCTTGAGTTTTTGTTGAAAAAAAAGGGCATATATGTTATTATAATAATATAAATTATATAGGAAGGAGTTATATGAAAAGATTTAAAGCTTTTACAATGACTGAATTGATGGTTGCACTGGCAGTAATCGGTATTATAGTCGCCGTTGTTACTCCGGCAATTATGAAAACAAGACCGAATAAAAATAAAATGATGGTTAAAAAAGCATTTTATACAACAGAACAGGTTGTTTCAACATTGATTAACGATGCCCGTCTTTATCCTGATATGAGAGAACTCTGCTATGAAGATGATGCTCCGGGTGCTGAAATGTCTCCTGAAGCATATTGTGCATGGGGATTTGATTACCAGAATGATGTCGATTATGAAGGTGAAACATATGGCGGAGGAACTAAATTTAAAGATCTTTTTGTAAGCAGGTTAA
Source organism: Candidatus Gastranaerophilales bacterium (assembly GCA_944323095.1). Classification (GTDB taxonomy): domain Bacteria; phylum Cyanobacteriota; class Vampirovibrionia; order Gastranaerophilales; family Gastranaerophilaceae; genus Stercorousia. The sequence continues at coordinate 15,535 of CALURE010000009.1, read as the reverse complement.
ATTTGAATAACAACAGAACCCACGGTAATGTTTATTACACAACAGATGGGATAAAATGGGACTTTAGCGGGGCTGTTAATAAATGGTCAACACCGGGAGCTTCAACTGTTACCGGTGCCGGCGCAGAAGTTGCAACAATTTTAATTGACGTGAACGGAGATGATGAACCGAATTGTCTGCAAGCTGCATGTTCTGATGCTGATGATTTTGATCAATTCCGTATAAATGTCTATGTTAACGGCAAATTAGAAATCAATTCTTCTGATACAAAAGCAATAGAGTATGCTACAATAAATACATCCATAAGAGATGCGTTATAATTTATATAAAGCAATCGAATAATCGCGCCTGAATATCAGGTGAGGAAAGTCCGTGCATTCAAGGACAGGCAGCCGGAGAAACTCCGGACGGTGTGAACCGGTGGATAGGACCACAGAAATGTAGACTGCCGATGGACAGAAATGTTACAGGCGATGGTGCAACGGTGAGTTAAGAGCTTCACCGGCGGTATTGAAAGATACCGGCCAGGCAACCCCCTGCAGAATGCAAGATTAAATTGAAGGTTATAAAGGCTGTCCGCCAACTTCAGAAATATCGCTAGAGATTGAAAGTAATTTCAATACCAGACAGATGATTATTTAGAAACAGAACACGGCTTATGAGTTGCTTTATTTTTTAGTCAAGAGCGCTGTTTTTTATAAAAAACAGCGCTCTTGTAGTGTAAATGTATAGGTGGGAACGCTTCGCTTATCCCACCCTACAGCTATCTCTCTCCCCAAATGGAAGAGAGGACTAAAAAGAATTTCCCCTCCCTAGAGGGGAGGGGAAGTAAAGGGGTGGGTGGCTAGAATGGAAGGCCAGAGGGTAAGAAGGTAGGAAGATATGAAGGTAAGCTATTTACATTAACTAGCCTATCTTCCAATCCTCCTACCCTCATATCTTTTATGAATAAGCTGGATTGCTTCGCATTCGCTCGCAATGACAGCATCAATTCCCCTCTCCCACAGGAGAGGGAGTATTCAGTCATCCCGAACTTGTTTCGGGATCTCAAGAGACAATAGCATGTCATTCTGAGGCTCTTAGAGCCGAAAGAATCCAGCCGATTATGGCTGACAGAAGGCAGGAAGTCCGGAGGTCAGGCTGTTTACGGCGAGCAGAGCGCAAATAAGTTATTTTCGTGCGAAGCACCGATAACAGCTTGCCTTCCTGCCCTCTGAACTTCCGGTCTTCTGATAACCAGCCCTCACCCAAGCCCTCTCCCATTGGAGAGGGAGTATTTAATAGATAAGAGGATGGGGCTCCATACCTGAATATCAGAACAAAAAAAACAAGGAGGGATAAGCTTATCCCTCCTTGCAATTTATTTAAAAATAAAGCTTATTTCTTTGAATCGTTTTTAGCTTTTGCTTTATCTTTAAGTTTTTGTTCTTCTTTTGCGCTGTTATTTATTGATTCTTGAACATCTTCTTTAACTTTTGCAGGATCGTATTCCGGATTTACGTATTCGATTTTTGCACTTTTCTTTAAAGATTCTGTTAAGTTATCAATAAGTTCAATTTGTTTCTGGTTTTCAAGATAAGCTTTAATATTATTTTTAACTTTTTCAAACGGTTCCTGACCTGCAGCTGCTCTGTCTGTAACCATTATAATGTGATAACCGAATTGTGATTTAACAGGTTTATCAGAAATAGTATTAGGTTTCATTGCAAATGCTGCTTTTGAAAATTCCGGAACCATTTCTTTTGCCGCAAAGAAGCCTAAATCTCCGCCTTTAACCGCAGTTGTTGTGTCATCAGAATTGTCTTTTGCAAGTTTTGCAAATTGTGACATATCTTTTTTAGCTTCTGCGAGAATTTTGTTTGCTTTTGCTTCTCTGTTTTTTAGTTCTTCATTAACTTTAGCTTTTATAGCTGCATCGTCAAGATTTTTATTTTTTGCATCGGATTTGATAATTTCTTCAATTTCTTTTGTGTTTGTTGAAATTAGAATGTGAGATGCTCTTACTTTATCAGGATATTTAAATTTGTCTAGATTTTCATTGTAGAATTTTTTTGCATCAGCATCAGAAGGTGTAGCATTACCGAGTTCTTTTGCCAATTTTTTCATTTTAACTTCTTCTTTCAAATCTTTTTTGAATTCGGAAGTTGTCATGCCGTTCTGTTTTAAAAGAGAATCAAGCTGTTCTTTAGAGCCAAGTTTATTAATTATATCTTTAACGGCTTCGTCAACATCTTTGCTTGTAACTTCAATTCCGCGTTTCTGGCATTCTTCATCAAGCAGGGTTTTTACAATAAGCTCATTAATTACTCTGTCTTTAATCAGCAGGTATAAAAATCCGTTTTTATCTTTTTTTACGTCAATACCCATAGCTGCAAGCATGCCGCCGCCTGATTGTTTGTCAAACATTTCATCAAACTGACCCTGTGTAATTTTTTTATCGTTAACAGTGATAATTGTTTCTCCTGATTTTAATCCGCATCCTGCAAACAATACCGCTGAAATCGCAAGTGTTGCCAGTAATTTTTTACCACCTTTGCCGGGTCTTTTCGCTGTGCTGCCGGTGTTTTTCCCTCTCATAATGTCTCCTTTTTTTCTTTTATACGTTATAAGTAAATTCATTACTTGTTTTATGTATATAATAAAACAAATCTGTTAAAATGTTAAATATTTCATTAAAATTCATGTAAGCATTGTTTAATAATAATATAGAATTTCCTTCAGTGCAAGACTCTGGCGCAATTGTAAATTTTATGCGTTTTAAAATTTCAGAAGGAAGGCTCCGTTGTATAATTTTCCATTCAGGCTGGGTGAATGGTGTATAAATCCTTATATTATCTTCTGTTTCTCTTATAAGTGATATTTTTACATCAGTTGCAGCGAGTCTTATTTTGATAAGTTTTATTAAGTTTTCAACACTTTCGGGCGGTTTTGCAAAGCGGTCTTTCCATTCTTCTGTTATATAATCCAGTTCAACATCTGATTTTACATCCGCCAGACGTTTATATTCAATCATTTTTTGTTCTTTTGAGCCTACCCATTCATCAGGAATAAATGCTGTTACATTTATATCAACAATTGTTGGTTCTGTTTTGTCAACAGCCTGTCCTTGAAGCTCCTGCACAGTTTCTTCAAGAAGCTGGCAGTAAGTGTCAAAGCCGACATTTACCATGTGCCCGTGTTGTTTGGTGCCTAAGATATTTCCGACTCCGCGGATTTCAACATCGCGCATGGCTATCTGGTAGCCGCTTCCGAGATTTGTAAATTCTTTTATTGCTTTTAATCTCTGAACGGCATCTGATGTGATTTGTTTTGATTTTGTGTAAAGGCAGTAACAGTATGCCTGTCTTTGCGAACGACCGACACGGCCTCTGAGCTGATATAGCTGTGCAAGTCCGAATTTGTCGGCATTATGAATAATCATTGTGTTGGCGTTCGGGATATCAATTCCGTTTTCAATAATGGTTGTTGCAAGAAGAATATCATATTCGCGGTTCGCAAAATCAATAATTACTTTTTCCAGAGTTTTTTCATCCATTTGTCCGTGTCCGATTGCAATGCGTGCATTCGGGACAAGTTTTTGGAGCTGCATTCTGAATTCGTCAATTGTTTCAACCCGGTTATAAAGATAAAATACCTGTCCTTCCCTATCAAGTTCATGAATTATGGCATTTTTTACCAGATTTTCATTCCATTCCCCGACATAAGTTTTTATCGGGAGCCTGTTTTTAGGCGGAGTATTAATTATTGACATATCTTTAATACCTGAAAGCGACATATAAAGAGTCCTAGGAATAGGTGTTGCTGACATTGTTATTATGTCAATGTTTTCACGGAACGATTTAAGTTTTTCCTTATGCCGTACTCCGAAGCGGTGTTCTTCATCAATTACAAGAAGTCCTAAATCCTTAAAAATTATGCCGTCCTGTAATAATCTGTGAGTTCCTACAACAACATCGCATCCGCCTGTCGCAAGATTTTTGATAGTTTCTTTTTGTTCCTTTTGTGAGCGGAAGCGGGATAGAAGCTCAACATTGACACCGAACGGCTTAAATCTTTCGCTGATTGTCTGGAAATGCTGAAACGCAAGAATTGTTGTCGGCACAACAACTGCAGCCTGTTTGCCTGATGTTACGGCTTTGAAAATTCCGCGCATTGCAACTTCTGTTTTCCCGAAACCTACATCTCCGCAGATTAGTCTGTCCATAGGGCAGTCGCTTTCCATATCTGCTTTAACGTCATTTATAGCTTTCATTTGATCGGGGGTTTCAGTGTATTCAAATGCTTCTTCCATCTCGACCTGCCATGCGGTGTCGGGGAGGAATTGAATACCCTTTTGCATTTTTCGCTTAGCGTAAAGTCTTAACAGGTCATATGCTACCTGTTCAACTTCTTTTTTGACGCGTGTTTTGGTATTTTCCCAGTCTTTTCCGCCCATTCTGGAAAGTTTCGGCTTAATCGTGCCGGAGCCTCTGTACCTTACAAGGAGGTTAATTTGTTCCGCTGGGATATGCAGTCTGTCTTTGTTTGCGTATTCAATTGTAAGATAATCTTTAAGCTGTCCGTCAATTTCCTGCTGGGAAAGTCCCTTATAAATCCCGACACCGTGAATGCTGTGAACAACGTATTCACCTTCTTTTATGTCATTAATATTTTCGATATATTCAGGTTTTTCTTTGTAATATGAGCGTTTTGTAGCCGTAATTTCTTTTGTGCGTTTGTTAAAAAGTTCTCTGTCCGTAATGATTAGGGTTTTAAAATCTTCCAGAACACAGCCGTGAGATGATATACTTTCGTTGTATTCAATATCAAAAATATTGTAATCTGCGAGAATTTCTTTTACACGCTCAGGGTAATCAGTTGCAATTATGATTCTGTAATCGTTTTTAGAGATTATAAAATTTGCAATATCATCAAGTTTTGCGCCGAAATTCGGGACTGTTAAAGTGTTAAATTCTATAATTTCATCAGTTTCACTGTCCAGAAAATTATTCAGACCTATTTTGACAAATCCTGCGCTTTTTTGTATAAAATCTTCAAACGGAATATGATTTCGACCTTTTAAATCCTGATTAAGACCGAGTTTTAAATTTTCCTGAAGCTGTTCTTCAAAATTTTTATCTAAATTTTCATACTTTGTATAAATTTCCGAAGTTTCGTCAAAAACAAGAATATAATCTTTAAAATAATCCAAAATGCTCACAAAATTATCATTAAAATAATTTTGATAAACTTCAATGCCTTCGAAATACCCCTCATCATCTTCAGGCTTGATTTCAGGCGGAATTCCTTTTTCAATCGTAAATTTATACATCGGCATAATTTGTGCAGATTGAAGTTTCTCAACGGATTTTTGTGTTTCGTTGTTAAAATATCTTATATCAACGATTTCATCCCCCCACAATTCAATTCTTACGGGATGTCTGTCAAGAGAATAATAATCTATGATATCTCCTCTGATACTGAATTCGCCGATATCAGAAACCATTGTCGAACGTTTGTAGCCTGAATCAATGAACTTTTGTGCAAGTTCTTTTGTGTCAATTTCATCCCCGATTTTTATTGTAATTGAATTTTGTTCAAAGAAATTTTTGTCAGGAAATTTTTCAAGCAGAGCTTTAACAGGTGCTATTACAATATCGGGTTTTTCTGATAAGATACGTATCTGTTCTGCGTAATCATATCTGTTTGGAGAAACAGTCTCGTACATGGAAATGTTTTGAAACGGCATAAGCTCTGATTTTTCGCCGAAAGCTTTCAAAAGATCATTTTGATACTTTAATGCATTTTGTTCTGTCGCAGTTATTACAAGGATTTTTTTATCCGTAATTTTTTTTATTTTTGTTACAAGCAGTAGTCGTAAAAGCGTAGTCAGGCCCGTAATTGCAAACGAATATGATCTTGCAAGAAAATTTTCAAACAAGGCATAATTTTCGTTATTTTCGGGTATTTTAATTTTAAACATATAAGATATTATAGCACGAATTGTTTACTTATGTAACGATTTTTGAATAAAATAACAAGTTTTATTATTCATCTATTTTATTATTGCCCTAAGGAGATTTACAATGCGAATAACAAATATTTATACCCCGAAAGGAAATTTCAATAATACCCAAAATAAAAAAGCACTAAATCAGAAAAAAGCTGATTCACAGATTAACTTTACAAGAAGATACCTTGATAATGATTCTCTTGATTTGTTCCCGAATGACATATCGGCGCGTCTTGAAAAAGCATTTAAGGAGTTCATGCAGGGAAAATATACCAGACCGTCTTTTAAGGAGACTGTTAAAGAAAATGGTAATAAAATTGTTACATATTTCCAAAAAGATGGTAAAACACCGGATTATAATATTGAATTTTCACCGTCAAATGAAACATTAAGAACAACTTACTTTGATATTGACGGAAAAACAAAACTTATGGAATATATAAAAGGGGAAAACGGAATCAAAAAAACAGTTTATTATGGTGCTTCCAGCGGCAATGTAATTAATGAACATATATTTAAAAAATAAAAAACACTCTATATAGAGTGTTTTTTATTTAATATCCGTTTTATTCGGGCTTTCGTATTCAATTCCCATTTCTTTAAGAGTTCTTATAAAGTTCTGGGCGCATATTTTTTGTGCTTCCGGAGGGACAATTCTCAAAATTTCTACTGTTTTTGAAATTACCGGATCTTTATCATACCAGCGGTTGTTTGCATTAACGGGTTTGACCATTGCGTAAAATTTATCAATCGTTTCTTTAGAAACTTTTTCTTCGATTTTTTGTAAAAATATTTCCGCCTGAGCTCTTAATTCTGTCTGATAATTTTTTAACAGCTCAATAACTTCAAGTAATAATGGATCATGGTCATACCAGCGTTTGTATGCGGGAGTCATTAGCGCAAGCCCTCCGATAGGTTAATTTTATTTGGTTCAACAGGAGAAGAAATTATTTCTTCATTTCTTCTTTCTATTTTTCCTCCTAATAATCTTAACTTACTTTCAAAATTTTCGTATCCTCTATCTATATGATGTAGGTTTTCAATTGTTGAATTTCCTTCAGCCATAAGAGCTGCAACAACAAGAGAGGCACCTGCGCGGAGATCACTTGCCGCAAGTGTGGCGCCTGTCAGTTTTTTGACCCCTTTTATAATAGCATGATTTCTGTCCTGATGAATATCAGCTCCCATTCGTCTAAGTTCCGGCACCTGCATAAATCTGTTTTCATAAAGACTTTCTGTAATAATTCCGACTCCGTTTGCGGTTGTCAAAAGAGTCATTGCCATTGACTGCAAATCTGTCGGAAATCCCGGATATGGCTGGGTTACAAAGTTTATTGAATTTAATCTGTTTTTGCATGAAACCTCAAGCGAATTCGGTTCAATAAGTTTAATATTGGCGCCCATTTTCAACAACTTATCCGTAAAGAATGTCAAATGTGCGGGGAATACGTTTTTAATAATTGCTTTGCCTTTTGTGGCAATAATTGCTGACATAAAAGTTCCTGCTTCTATCCTGTCAGGAATTGTTGTGTATTCAATAGGGTGAAGATTTTCCTGTTTAACACCGTTTATAACGATTTCAGAAGTCCCTGCACCGTTAACGTCTGCACCCATTGAATTCAAGAAGTTTGCAAGATCTACGATTTCAGGTTCCTGAGCCGCATTTTGAATTCTTGTAGAGCCTTCCGCAAGAATTGATGCAAGCATGATATTTTCTGTTGCGCCTACTGACGGAATATCTAAATATATATCAGTACCGGCAAGCTTTGGAGCTTTTGCATGTACATAACCGTTTTCAATCTTTATTTTAGCCCCTAAAGCTTCTAAGCCTTTGATATGGAAATCTACACGTCTTTCACCTATTGCACATCCGCCGGGCAGTGCTACAATAGCTTCTCTGCAGCGAGATACAAGAGCTCCTAGAACAATAAATGATGCTCTCATTTTGCTTACTAATTCATACTTTGCAGTAATACTTGTCAAATCAGTTGCGTCTATGGTTACTGATTTTTCATTTTTATCATAAGTAGTTTTTGCTCCCAGTTGTTCGATTACGCTGAGCATAATTTCAACGTCTGTCAAGTCGGGAACATTATGTATTTTTGTTTCTCCTTTTGTCAATAATGCGGCAGCCATCAATTTTAATACCGAATTTTTTGCTCCGCCTATTGAAACCTCACCTCTTAACGGGGTACCGCCTTTTATATAATATTTTTCGCTCAATTTTAGTTACCTTTTAAATAAAATTATATTTTTACCTTACATTATAATAATACAATCAGATTGCCTTCGTGTAAATAAGTTAAATTATGTAAAGAAATTCTTATAATTTTATATAAAAGTATTAAAAAATTTTTATTACGGATGTTTTTAATCTGTAAAATCGGAGAATATTATAATGATAAGACCTATTAATTTTACAGGGATAAAGAATGCCGGCTATGCGTCCGTAAACACATATACTGAAAACGGAGAGAAAAGCCGTACAATACTTAATATGCAGTTGACTGACGACAAGAACGGGAAAGACCTGTCGGAATACAAAATGATTTTGAACAATTATCCCTCTTTAATGAATGATATAAATGATGAATTTGTAAACGTAGAGTTTGAATCTGAAAATCAGGGTCCTTATTTGATTATGCAGGCAAAAATTAACGGGAACCCGATCCCTGTGCATAATAAGTTTTTACCTCTTTTAAATTTTGCAAAAAAACTGGTCAATAAAGTAGCCAATTTTAAACCAAAAGATTTTAAGTATGATCCTGATCATTATCTTATGAAAGAAGCTCAGGAAGGGTTAATATATAACGAAAATATTGTTGATTATCTTGACGGTACATCAGGAGAACTGAAATTGTTAAAAGGTTCCGGTTTGACAGAAAAATTTGACCGTTATTTTAATGATGAAAATGTAGAAATTTCTGATGCTGAGCTTGATAAAGTTAATGAAGCCGCTGATAATATGGTTGCGGTTCTGCATGATCCTGCTTATGTTCATAATGGCGCAACGTATCTGGATGCTCTTATGTCAATATATACTTCTCCCCGTGGGAAATATTTATCGTAATTATTAAAAAATAATAAATTTTTGTTGTTAATTTTTATTCATAATCTATAATAATTATAAATAAAGATTAAATTACGAGGTAGAGATATGTCACATAAACATCATAATAACAATCCGTTTAAAAATCCGGAAAATTTAGATGAAAATATTATGGATGAAAATCAGAATAACAGTGAAAACTGTCAGGAAAATACAGAAAATAATATAACAGATGAAGCTTTAAACGAACTTCAGCAAAAATATGATACATTAAACCAGCAATATTTACGATTAGCCGCTGACTTTGACAATTACCGTAAAAGACAGGAACAGGAAAGAGAGGAACTTTTAAAATTTGGCACGGAAAATGCTCTGAAAAAAATGATTGAAGTGCTTGATAATTTTGAACGCGGAGAAAAAGCTCTTGAAAACGTAGAAGATTGTGTAAAAGTTAAAGAAAGCTTTGAACTTGTCCATAAACAGGTAATTGATGCTTTAACTAAACTGGGGCTTGAAGTGATTGATACTCAGGGAAAAGAATTTGACCCGAATTTTCATGATGCTGTTATGCGGACTCCGACCAGCGAACATCCTGAGCACACAATAATTAATGAGCTGCAAAAAGGATATAAAATGGGTGATAAAGTTTTGAGACCTGCGCTTGTCAATGTCGCAACATCCGAGAGCTGATTTTGTCTTTAAGGATTTACATGATAAAATAATAGAAAAAACATGGAATAGGGAAGAATTATTATAAATGACTGATTACTATGAAATACTGGGCGTATCAAAAGACGCTTCCAAAGACGAGATAAAGTCTGCTTTCCGTAAGAAAGCAAGAACATTACACCCCGATGTAAATAAAGCCCCTGATGCGGAGGAAAAGTTTAAAGAACTCGGTAAAGCTTATGAAACGCTTATGGATGACAATAAGCGTGCAACATATGACAGATACGGAGAAGACGGTCTTAAAAATGCGGGATTTGATACAGGCGGACCTTTTGCCGGCGGTTTTGGCGATTTGAATGATATCTTCAATTCATTTTTCGGCATGGGCGGTTTCGGCTTTGGAGGACGTCCTGACCCGAATGCGCCTGTTGAAGGAGACGATTTAAGACTTGATATTGAAATAGACTTTGAACAGGCAGTTTTTGGCTGTGAAAAAGAGATTAAATTTGATCATCTGGAACTTTGCCCTTCATGTAACGGCACAGGTGCTGAAAAAGGTTCACAGCCAGTAACCTGTCCGACATGCCATGGTTCCGGACAGGTTAAACAGGTTATGAGAACTCCGCTTGGTTCAATCGCACAGATTGTAACCTGTCCAGACTGTCACGGCGCAGGCAAAAAGATTACGAATCCATGTAAAGCTTGCAGAGGTCAGGGTAAACTTCAAAAAGAAAAGAAAATTAATATAAAAATTCCGGCAGGTGTTGATAATATGTCTAAAATCCGCGTGTCGCACGAAGGTGATGCAGGTACAAACGGCGGTCCTGCAGGAGATTTGTATGTGGTTTTGCATGTAAAATCTTCTGATTACTTCAAACGGGAAGGTAATGATGTATATTCAAGAATTGATATAACACCTTCTCAGGCCGCTCTGGGCGATGAAGTTATTGTAAAAACTCTTGACGGTGACCAAAAAATTGCTGTTCAGGCAGGTGTGCAGAGCGGAAATTCTATAAAAATAAAAGGTGCAGGTGTCCCCTATATTGCAAGACCCTCTCAAAGAGGAGATCATATTGTAGTTGTAGCTGTTAAGACACCTCTTAAATTGTCTGATGAGGAAAGAAATCTTTACAGAAGATTGTACGAAATTCAAAATAACAAAAAATATACACAGCAGTCTTCCATAATGGAAAAAGTTAAGGGAGTATTCCAGTAGTAAGTATGTTAATGCGTAGAATAACAGCAAAAATATTTTTAGTACCGGCGATTATGCTGGCACTCTCTGTCCCTGTTTTTGCTGCTAAAATTCCTGATAATGTCCAGCAGTTTATTAGTAATGATTTTCCGAAAACAACTTTCAGATTTGACGGAGTTATTATTCTGCCTGATAATACAATTTATCTTCCGCTTTTTCCTGCAAAGATTTTAACCCCTGAAACTCTTGCTGTAAAACAGACTTTTCCGTCGGGTAAAACGCTTGCATCAAAACCCAATGTAGTAATTTTGAACAATGATTTTGTTTTGCTCAAGGTTTTGACAGATACCAAAGGCAATAAAACGATTTATAAAATGGCAAATCCGCCTATAGAGTTGAGAACCGGACTTTTGCCGCAGGATATGCTTGTCCCGAAAGGGCTTGTAATTCCTGAAAATTTAAAGGCAATTGTCGGTAATCTTGAAATTCAGACAGTTAATGATCCGGGGATTCGTGTGGAAAATTCAAAACCTGTTGTTACGCAGCTTTCGGGTTCAACGTTAAAGACTCTTTCACAAATTCCGCAATTGAAAAATAAAAGTTTTTATGTTGCATCGCCGTATTCAAAAAATATTCAGGTGTTGAATTTAGGCGCTAAAACTCCTGAATATTCGCTTGCACAGACTAATGTGCCGATTTCAATGAAAGCTTATGACGACAAATTTTTGCTCGTAACTGCTTATGATAAAAATTCCGTAGATGTTATATCGCTTGCTGATGATCAAATTATTAAGCAGATTAATATAAAAACTCAGCCTGATGAAATTGTAATTGATAAAAATAAAAATATAGCTTATATCTCAAGTTCAATAGATTCAAGTATTTATATCGTAAACCTTGAAACAATGACCCTTTCAAAGCAGATAAAAATAACAGGCATGTGTGAAAAACTTTACCTGTCAGATGACGGAACAAAACTCTTTTATTATGACAAAAAAACTCGTGATATATGGGCAATTGAACTTGATAATAATTATTTGCTGAAAGAAATCGGGAAATTTCCGAATGTTTCAAAAATTGTTTATACAGGTGATAAAATCTATATAACAAGCAGAACCAAAAACAGAATAGCAATAATTGATTACAATACGGTAGGTTTGATTGGCGAGTTTGAAATATGTGACAAACCTGTTGATATGCTGGCATTCCACGGCAGATTATATGTACTTGGCGCAGGAGACAACTCAATTCAGGTCATTGATGTAAAAACAGATATCTTAACTGATTCAATTTACCTGAATACCAACGGTTTTTCCACTAAGATTAACCGGATAGAAAACACGAATATTGCATTAATTACCGATACAAAAGCTTCTTTATACACTGTATTTGATCTCGGAACAAACAAGGTTATAAAGACAATTCCGATTGATATTCCCGCAAATACAATAGTTGTGACTGAAAAAGTTAAAAAAATAAATAGCAGTAAATAAAAATGATTAAATATTTTGATGATACAACCGAAAATGTCCTTAATTCACTTGAAGCAACCCGCAAACAATTCTGGAATATCGCACGTGTTACAGGGGAATTTTTGTACACGCTTATAAAAGCGGAAGGTTCAAAAAATGTCCTTGAAATAGGTACTTCAAACGGGTATTCCGGCATATGGCTTGGTAAAGCTGTTAAAGAAAACGGCGGACATCTTACTACAATTGAATTTTATGATACACGTCTTGATGTTGCAAAAGAAAATTTTAAAACCTGCGGAGTTTCAGATGTAATAACAACTTTGAAGGGTTCCGCTTTAATGCATCTTGAATACTTGAGTGATGATTTTGAAATTGATTTTGCGTTTGTGGATGCAAATAAATCAGAATACATAAAATATTTTGAATTTATAGACAAACATTTGAAAAAAAACGGGATAATTGCCTGTGATAACGTTTTATCTCACGAGGCAAAATGTAAACCGTTTATTGATGCTATAAATTCTAATCCTGATTACGAAAATGTAATTTTGCCTCTGCCTGCCGGTTTGTCGCTCGCGCGGAAATTGAGGGCTTGAAAAAAGAAATAAGATATGTTATAATACGAATATAGGGAAAAGACCTTAAGAGGTCTCTGTTCTTAAGGCCTTTCTTAACTTCCCTATAAGAAGATTAAAATTAATCTTATTATAAGCTCTAGTGTGGCTAGAGCTTTTTTAATTAATTCTAATTTCATTTTGACCTCCTTTCCTGACCAATTTCTTAACTAATTTGTTGTGTCAGCGGAGGTGCTGTGGGAAGCTTACCCTATCGTAATTATAGCAAAAAAGATAAAAGATGCAATATTATTAAAACTATTTTCTTTCGATAGTGAATTTGTAGCCTAATTGGTCAAGAATATATTGGGCTTCATTAAATGTAATTGTACCGGTATTTATTTTATTTGCAATATTACTGTATGTTGTTTTAATTTTCTTTTTCTCATTTAAAGCTGCCATAACTTTAGTTAATGAGGACCCGGCTCTTACAATACAATATTTAATTTCTGCCTTTATATCTAACATACATAACATTTTATAGTATAACTTGATATTGACAAAAATAATTATAAATATTATAGTTAAACTATAATATTACAATAATACTATAATTTTATTAAGGAGTTACAATGCCAAAAGAAAAAACAATCAGCAAAAGTCTAGAAGAAATTGTCAACAAGGTAGATGATTTAATCTGGTTATGGAGATGGCTTTCAAGTTCTACGTTTGATTTTGACATTGATAATATAACTGCTGCGATGAATTGTATTGAACGATTGTTACTTGATATTGAGAACGATATTGTTAATGTTCAAGAGGTTATATACAAAAAGGAAAATGCACAATCATAATTGTGCTATAATACTTTTATGAAGATTTTAGGCATAGATCCCGGGCTTGGTATTGTAGGTTATTCAATTGTTGATTATGACGGTGAGAAACCTGTTCTTTTGCATTCAGGCTCTATTCAAACGCAGAAAGGCACGCGCGAGTCAGCCAGACTTGTTGAAATTTTTGATGATATGACAACAATTGTTGAAAAATATAAACCGGACTGTGCTGCTATTGAAAAACTTTTTTTCTTCCGCAACAGAACGACCGTTATGCCTGTTGCGCATGCGCGCGGAGTTATTTTGACCGTACTTGAAAAACATAAGATACCTATTTTTGAATACACACCGATGGAGGTTAAACAGGTTTTAACAGGCTACGGGCGGGCAGATAAAAAAGAAGTCGAGCAAATGGTTAAAATTGCTCTCGGGGTTGAGAATTTGCCAAAGCTTGATGATACTGTGGATTCAATTGCAATTGCAATTTGTCATACACGCTCAATTATGGTATGATAATTTCTATGAATATCAATTATATTTTGTTAAGGCAGATTGCGGTTTTGAGTATATTTTTCGGGCTTTTGCTCGGGATTGTAACCTTAATTCCTTATGCGGGAGCTGTTTCTTTTATATTTTTACTGTGTTTTGTTGCACCTCTTGTAATCTGGATTTTGATTAAATACGGCTGTCTTTCGCTTTCGTCCATAAAAGACAGTATAATAACAGGTGCTATAGCCGGATTTATTTCATATCTCGGGTTTTCCATTGTTTATGTGCCGGTATCTGTTGTTTTAATGAAATTTTTTCATCTTGCGGCAAATTACGGTGTTGGTTTGATGCTGGGGAATGCTACATTTTTTATTCTCGTTGTAATTTCTGTCTTTATGGGAGTTTTGAGTGCAACTCTTAATGCATTTACAGGTTTTTTGACGTTTTATGTTTTAGAATTCTTAAACTCTTTGCGTAAATAATTTTTAGATTATAGAATGGCATAAAATTTTATCACTAAAAAACCGGCATTTCTGCCGGTTCTTTGTAAATATATTTTGATAATATAATTATCTTTTTGAGAATTGGAAACGTTTTCTTGCACGTTTGCGGCCGTATTTTTTACGTTCCTTAACACGCGGATCGCGGGTTAAAAGTCCTTCTAAACGTAAAACGTTTCTGTATTCTTCGTTTGCTTTAACTAATGCTCTTGAAATACCATGTCTGATAGCTCCGCACTGGGCAACTACACCGCCGCCTACTGCTTTTACTTTTACATCGTATTTTTCCTGATTATCAGTTAAAACTAAAGGTCTGTAAACTAACATTTCAATAGCAGGTCTGTTGCCGATATAATTTTTTAATGTTTTACCGTTAACAAAAATTCTGCCTTTGCCTTTTACAAGTTTTACAACCGCAATAGAGGTTTTTCTGCGGCCTGTTGCCATAATTTCTTTATCTGCCATTATTTAGCCTCCTTTTCAAGCACAATCGGTTTTTGTGCTGCATGCGGATGTTCAGGTCCGTTGTATACTTTCAATTTTGTAAATTGTGTATCGCCTAAAGTGTTGTGCTGAAGCATTCCTTTAACTGCTTTTTCAATTAAAAGTCTTGCATCTTTTTCACGTAATTCTTTTACGCTGGCACTCTTTAAACCGCCGGGATAACCGGTATGGTGATAATAGATTTTATCTGTTTCTTTTTTACCTGAAACCAGAACTTTGTCAGCATTGATTACGATTACGAAATCACCTGTGTCAACGTTTGGTGTATATTCAGGTTT
>CALURE010000008.1 GCA_944323095.1 Candidatus Gastranaerophilales bacterium | reverse complement strand
AATGATTTTATAACCGCCCTGACTGTTGGTTCATCTTCAAATGAAGCAGAGGTAACAAGATTAGCAAAAAAATATTTCAATATTGCTCAGGATGTAAAATATATTTCACAGAGTTCTGCACCTGAATATAGATATTTATTTTATAGTAATGGAACAGATACATTTCAACCTTACGGTTACTTATTAAAAACAGCAGATGGGGCTGATATTTATTTTCGGTCATCTTATAATTATGTTTATCTAGATATTGATGTAAATGGTAGTAATCGCGCACCGAATACTGTAGGTCGTGATTATTTTAGTATGACGTTTACTTCAGACAGTAAGCTGAGTACATGGGCTAGTTTTGATTCTGTTATTAGTATTTGTGGTGGGGGAAGTAAGCACACAAGCGAAAAGGAGCTTTGTGCGCAGCGAATTATGATGGAAGGCTGGGAGATGAACTATTAATATTAAAAAAAGGGTTCCATTTGGAACCCTTTTTTGTTAGTAATTTCCCAGCGTTTTATTTATCTCGTCTATCATTTCTTCTTTTAGAAATTTTGGAGATAGAATTTCACATTCTGTACCGTATCTCATCAGTCGTTTAACAAGCAGGTCAAGATCCTCATTTTTGTTTACAATTATGCGGCTGTTATCTGTTTCTATTTTATCAAGTCTTTCCCAGTCTCTGAGTTTATAATTTTTTGCGAGCCTGTTTTTTATTTTGTAGACAACAGTTGTCGGAATAGATTGTGAAGATGCTGATATAGGCAATTGTTTAAGAGATTTAATATTTTCAACAGGGATTTCATATATTCTGCTTCCATTGTTGCCTAAAGCCTTAAGACAGATTTTCCGTTTCAAATATATTTGTTCTAAAGGGGAACATATAAGGTTTGTCTCTTCGCCTTTCGGGTTAATATATATTATTTCAAGTTTTTGTTTATCCTGACAGTATTTTTCACAGAGTTTAATTTGTTCTGCCATTTCAGAATTATAAAATTCAAAATCTAAATTATCTGTGTTATCTTCAATTTCATTTAAATTTTTAGCGCTGTCATCATATCTGATTTCTAATTCATGGATAAATTCGTTAAAATTATTTTTTACTTTACCGTCAGGCAAAATCTCATTAGCTTTTTTTAACATTAAAATACTTTTAATGTCCTCTTGACTTAAGTTGAGTTTGGAAAGAGTGCTGAATAAATGGTATTTATTTTTAATTTTTTTTACTTTTATGCCGAATATTCTCATGGCATTAAGATATTTGTTCAGCGTAACATGGGTATTTGATGTCCCGTCATATTTGCCGTCAGATAAAAGGTCAATAACTTTTTTAAATTCAACGTCGCCTTTATAAAGCATTTTTAAAAAAGTGAACATTTTAATACAGGCATCATTGTATTTTTCTGTAAGTTTTTTAGTCACAATAATACCCCGCTTTCATATTTTTAAGTAACTGTATAAAACTATTTTTAAAATCATCCGGCTCTAGTATTTTGCAGTCAGCGCCAAAACCGAGAAGCCGTTGTTTTAGCAAAAATTCATTAGAGGTCTGTACTTCTATGGTTAGCTTGTCTGAAGTCTTTTTAATTATTTTTTCATTATCTTCAGGAGTAAAATAATCCGGATTACATTTTAGCTCATAGACAACTTTTATTTTTCTGAAATTTTCAGGAATTTTGTCTGCTGGTTTAATGTCATCGATTTTTTTAATTCTGCTTAATAAAAAGCTGCCGTACTGCATATATTCAAAACCGAATCCGTACAAATATATTTTTCCGTTTTCGATATTTATTTTATCAGCCAGTATTTCAATCTGTTTTTCTCCGGAATTTGGAGAATTATATGTGATAGTAACTTCTTCGTTTCTTTCGCAGCATTCAATCAATTCATTCAAAATATTTTTATCAACATCTTTGAGCATTGATACTTTTTTAATGTCAGCTATGAAATCCTGATTATCAATATATGAACCTATTTTTTCAAACAAATTTTCTATAGAAATAAGATCTCTGATATCAATATTTTTAACTATGCTTTTATAAACTTTCACAGCACTTTGCAGCTGTTCAACTGTCAGTTTCAATTCAAACGGACTGGCGCTGATAAAATATCTTGAAATTTTATCTGTGCCTCTAACTCTTTTTACTTCACATCCTATTCTTTTCAGTGAATTTATATAAACTCTTAGAGTATCTATTGAAATTTTTTCATTCAGATATGTTTTATTATAAAAATAATCGCATATTTCATCGTAAGATTTCGGACCTTCAGAAAGCAGTGAGAATAGTACAAGAGCTTTATATGCTGTAAAGGACATTAAATTGTAAGTTACTTTTTGAGTTTTGGAAAATTCTTTCATAACACTCTCCCTACTCCATTATATTAGCATAAAAATTACAGGCATGTATATTGTCATGATGGCAACTATAATTATTTTTTGTCAATGAAAAATTCGTGTATTTTTACGTAATTTCATTAAATTTTCTTCATTAAGATTTAAGAACTTGAATTTTTCATTGATATTACAGGGGGCATGGTCAATTGTAAATTTTATTTTATTTTTCTTTACTTGTCAAACATTTTACTTAGATTTACATTAAAGAATGTGGAGGGGGCGCGAGACTGAAATTTATAAAAAAGTAAGATCGGCTGCCGGATAGTTAATAAATCGGAAAAGTGAAAAAGAGAGGTGATGGCAAAAATCCGATAATTGAAAAGGGTTAGAAGAATAAAATTTTGGAAGTGCGTGTAAGATTAGGGATATTTTTATTTGGGATTTACAAAAAGTTTACAGGGGATGAGGAGATAGTTGTTTAAAAAAGCTTGCGGAATTGCAAGCTTTTTTGTATTATATAAAAAGCTATGGATGAATTAAAGACCAAACTTGTCATAGGTTTAATGTCCGGAACATCATGCGACAGCATTGATGCAGGCTTGTGTGAAGTGCATCCGGATATGTCTGTAAAGCTTATTTCGGGTATTAATTATAAATATCCCGAGCATATAAAAGCAAAAATTTTCCAGCTTTTTTCAGGAAATTTGTCTGTTAAAGACATATGCCAGATGAATTTTGCAATAGGTCATTGTTTTGCGGAAGCTTGTAAAGTTCTTATATCCGAGCATGGCAAACCTGATTTTATAGCAAGTCACGGACAGACTATTTATCATTTTCCGTTTGATGAAAAATTAGACAAAATTTCTTTAAAAAGCACTTTACAAATCGGAGAAAGTGCTGTTATTGCAGAGGAAACAGGTTGTCTGACAATTTCCAATTTCAGGGAAGCTGATATAGCTGCCGGCGGTGAAGGGGCGCCGTTAGTATGTTTTGCCGATGAAAAATGGTTTAAACCTTTGAAAAAAAATGTTCTTGTTCAGAACATCGGCGGAATTTCAAATGTTACGGTTATTTCAAAAGATTTCCCGACATTCGGTTTTGACACAGGCCCGGGTAATATTATTATAGATTATTGCGCAAACAAATATTTTAAAATGAACTGTGACAAAGACGGAAAAATCGCAGATAGTGGTAAAGTTTCGGAAAGCTGGCTCGAATGTTTAATGCAGGATGAGTATTATTTTGAGGTTCCTCCAAAATCTACCGGACGGGAATATTTTTCAGTTGAATATATTGAAAATGCGCTGCGTTTCGGTCCTAAAAAACCGGAGGATATTATTGCAACAGCAACTGCGTTAACGGCAAAATCTATTACAACTGCTTATGAAAGGTTTATTTATCCTGATATAGATGTAAAAGAAGTTATAATAGGCGGCGGAGGTGCTTACAATCCGACTTTGATGAAATATTTGAGACACTATCTGCCTAAACATATTGATTTGAAAACTCATGAAGCTTACGGAATATCCAATAACTTTAAAGAAGTTATGGCATTTGCCCTGCTCGGATACTGTACATATTATAATATCCCGAATAATCTGCCATCGTGTACCGGCGCTTCAAAGAGAGTTGTATTAGGTAAAATGGCTAATTGACCTTATTTTATTTTTGTCTATGATTTTTATATGTTAATATTTGTAAAATAATTTTAAAATGTTGTTAATTTATTTTTTTATGGTTGTTATATAATTGCAAAGCAAAGGAGAAAAATTATGGCAATACCAGGAATTAAAGTTACACAATCAGCAATTGATTCTTATAAGGCATCAAGATCATTATGTGATCTTCATACTATGAACAGAGATGCTGATAAAGTTGCAAAGCAGTCTGCAGCTATGGTTAGAAAACCGATTGAAAAAGCTGAACATGTTGCTGTTGAAAATGAAGATGCTATTGCATTTGCAGTAGCTCATGGAACACCTGAAAAAGTAGCTAAAAATTTAGACACTATTGCTTAAGATAGTGTTTTATCGCACAAGGAATGTACCTGATTGTATCGGAAGCTAAAACTCCGTATTCAGTCAGGTCATTTTTTGCTAAATCTCCTGCAAGTCCATGCAGATATACTCCTAATACTGATGCATCAAATGCATTCATATGCTGTGCTAAAAGTCCTGCAATCATTCCTGCTAATACATCTCCGCTTCCTGCTTTTGCAAGTGCACTGCTTCCTGTATTATTATGATATAAAGCATCATATTGGGAAGCAACGATTGTATTATGTGATTTTAAAACAGTTATGCAATTATATTGTTTGCTGATTTTTTTTGCAGAAGTTTCCATGTCACGAAGAATATCGTAAACATTGCAATTTAAAAGTCTTGAAGCTTCTTTTGGGTGAGGGGTCAGTATAACATTTTCCGGGAGTTTAATTTTATCTGCCGCAAGAATGTTTAATCCGTCTGCGTCAATAATTGTCGGTAGATTTTGTGCCTGTGAAATTGTTTCTTTAAAAATTTTTACGGCATCATCAGATGTAGAAAGACCGCAACCGATGAGCAGAACAGTAGAATTTTTTATAATTTCAGGTATTTTTGTAATTGGCGCAAGAACAATTTCCGGCGAAAGTGTAGAAACAGTTCTTAAAGCATTCGGGTGGCTTGCAAGCTCTACATATCCTGCGCCTGTTTTAAGGGCAGATACTGATGATAAATATGCTGCACCTGTCATATATTCAGAGCCTGAAACATTCAGAATTTTTCCGAATGTACCTTTGTTAGAATTTTCTTCTCTTACAGGCAGTTTTGGTATATTATAATCCATTTTGTCTTATAGCCTCATATGCAACTATTGCAACAGAATTTGATAAATTTAGACTTCTTTGACCTTCCTTCATCGGAATTGTCAGCGCATTTTTATCTTTTACGTAAATTTCTGGAAGCCCTCTTGTTTCCGGCCCGAAAACAAGAAAATCGCCGTCTTGAAATTTTACATCGGTGTATAATCTTTTGGTTTTGGTTGTCAGATAATAAAAATTAGCACACTTATTAGCTTCAAGCAATTCCTCCATTGTATCAACTTTATGAATGTCCACATTATCCCAGTAGTCTAAGCCCGCGCGTTTTGTGTATTTGCTTGAAAGAGAAAATCCGAGTTTGCCCACAAGATAAAGGGTTGCACCTGTACAGGCGCAGAGTCTTGCAATATTTCCCGTATTTTGCGGGATTTCAGGCTCATATAATACTATATTCAGTTTAGCCATTTTTTAATCCTTATTGAATAATTTGGGACTCTCAACAACAACAGGGATTGCTCTAACAACGCAGAAAATAATAGCAGCCCATACAAATACCATAGTTATTATATGCAATAGAGGTGTGCCGTTCCAAATTTCCATTCCCGGAGTATTTACTGCTATTAAAAGCATAAAAGCAAGAACTTTGGCAACCGCATAACTTATTCTCATAAAGCGTGATGCACAGATAAATTTACCCCATGATGTTGACTGCATTGATTTATCTCCGAATGCAGTCATTCCCTGTGAAAGAGCAACACTTCTGATGCCGTCAGTCGTAAATGCCCGTGCAATACAGATAAGCGGGAAAATTATATTTATCCATCCGAGAACCGCAAAGGCAGTCCAGTAAGAAAGCTCTACAATTCTGTCGCCAAGAATATCAAGAACAGAACCCCATTGTGACGACTGATTTAATTTTCTTGCCAGATAACCATCCAGCCCGTCCATTGCAAATGCAATAATTGTTAAAATAAAAGCCAGCAGGTATGCCCATGTCGTTTGTACATATAAAAGGGCAATTGCACAGTATGCAACGAAAATACGTGCAACCGAAACTATATTTGCAAGATTATTTTTTATATTCATTTTATGTCTCTCCGCTGTTTATAAATTTTTGTCCGGTTTTGTCATTCTGAATTTATTTCAATGTCAGCTTGAAGCTGTTATTTTTTTGTTCTTGAAAGTGCAAAATTTACTTCATCAAGTTTTTTTACTCTGTCACCTAGCATAAGTTTTTCTGCTTCTTCAAGAATCTGTGTTACCATAAAACCGTTGTCGCCGTCGGAACGGGCTTTTTTGCCTGTAGCACAGCAGCTTATAAAATGCTGGCATTCAAGTTTAAGCGGTTCTATCTCAAGATAATCAAGTTTTATATTTTGTGAATTATCTTTAACAAAATTGTCATAAATTACGAGTTTGTTTTCAGGAACCGTATCATCAAGTATTGCAGTTGCTTTAGTTCCTCTGACAAGAAGCTGAACATGTTTTCTCGGTGTAATCCAGCTTTCCGAAATGTGACCGATCATACCATCTTCAAACTGTATTCCGATATGCGTAATATCCATAATTTCGTTTTGATCAGAAGAACATCCTACTGCAGATATAACGTGCAGTGGAGCTTTTCCAGTTACGTAACTTATTAACGATACATCATGCGGCGCTAAATCCCACATTACACTTCTGTCATTTTTAAAGAAATTTACGTTTAATCTGTCGCTTTGCGCGTAAATTATTTTACCTAAAGCACCTTCTTCTATAAGCATTTTTAATCTGTTTACTGCAGGGTGATACAAAAGCAGATGACCTACCATTAAAACAAGTCCTTTATCATGGGCAAGCTTAGAAAGGTCTCGTGCTTCAGCTGCTACAGTTGATATAGGTTTTTCAACATAAACATTTTTCCCTGCTTCAAGCATTGCTTTAACCATTTTATAATGCGTATGGCTCGGGGTTACAACACAAACACCTGTGATTTTGCTGTTATTTATAATATCGTTGAAATCTCTGGTAACCTTAACTCCAGAATATTGTTCGGTTACTTTTTTTAGATTTTCTTCATCAATGTCACATACAGTGTCGAGGACATTTAAATTATAAAAATTGCGTACAATATTTCTTCCCCATACTCCGCAGCCTATAACGGCAATTTTTTGTTCTGTCATTTTTAATCCCTAATCTTATCTAATACTAATACTATCATACTCCGCCAAGAAATTTTTGCAAATTTTTTAGGAAAATTTTTACAAAATCACTTATTGCTGCTGTTGATTTTTTATTGCTTCTAACCTTAACTGATGCATTTGTTCGCATTTATCAAAGAATAATTCTCTGTCAGCTTCCGGGAAATATGTTGAAAGCTTTTCCAGAAGGGGTCTTGGAAATTCTGAATAATTAACCATTTTGTCAAGCATTTCTTCAGTAAGCGGATAAAGATTTCTGAAATTTTTGTAATATATTCCCTTGCATTCCTCTGATGCCCTTGTTGCATTTTCCTGCGGTTTGGTGCCCAGTTTATATGTAACATAGTTAGTATCAAAATATGCGGGTGTATATCTTTTTAAAATTATCCTCATAATAAAATCAAAATCTGACATCAGTTTGAATTTTTCATCAAAATAATTTTCTTTTTCAATCATTGATTTTTTGAAGAACATAGCCTGTCTGGCGCATGGAAGTGCCTGAAAAGCGTTATGCATAGATGGCGCAAATAAAAAGACGAAACCTTCCGGATGTCTGCAGTATGCCGGAGCAAATGTGAAATCGGCATTGTTCGCTTCCATAATATTCACTATATCATAGATTGATGTTATATCATGAATAAAATCATCACAGCTTAAAAATGTTACATATTTCCCTTTTGCATGCATTACCCCCTTGTTGAAAGCGTTGAATTTACCGGTATCGCGTTCTGAAAAAAATCTGAAAAACCCTTTATTTTTATAGCTTTTCAGCATTTCAACCGTACCGTCCGTGGAAGCGTTATCTATTACAAGGTGTTCTATATTTGGATAAGTCTGCAAATCAAGCAGGGATATTAAAAGGTTAAAATCGTCCGCAAGATTATTTTCCAGTAAATTATATGTTGGTGTAATAACTGTTACAAAAGGTTCCATAAACAATTCCTTTCTTTAATTTATATTAGCATAATTCATTAAAATTTACGAATTGTTACGACATGTAAATTCTGTTACAAATTTTCAACAAAAATGCTTCAAAAAGAGTTTAAATATATATATAGGTTAGTGTTTATTAAGAGTATAGGAGGTTTAATTATGGATCGTTATACTTCTGTTTCACCTGCCGAAGTCGGTCTTGTTTCAGGAATTACCGGTGCAGCCGTTGGTTATACTCTCGCTCCGCGAAAGTATAATCTTGAACAGCTTTTAACCCAGAAGCCGGACGTGTTTGAAAAATCTATTAACACAAAGCTTCTTGCAAAATCTGACAAGGTACATAAAACGGCTTTTCAAAAATTAAAAGATGCCAGAAAAACTATAAGCGAAGCTCTTAAAAATAATACTGCTGAAAGAAAACTGGCAGAACTGCTTCAATCTCCTGAACTTAAAGATTCTTACAAAAATATTAAGGGCTTTTTACCTAAGGCAAGATTACAGACTGCTATTATACTTGCAGCCATAGGTGCTGTTATAGGTACTCTCGGTTCTGTTATGTGCGGAAATAAGCAGGCTTAATAATTTGCAAAGATATCCCGCAATATATATTCTTCAAGAGATTTTTTTTCTGACGGTTTTGATTTCGCATCATTTATCATGATATCAAAAGCGTATGTTTTCCCGTTTCTTGAAGTTATATATCCTGCAATTCCGCTAACATCCGAGAGTGTTCCGGTTTTAGCCTTTAAATTGTCTTTAAAATAAAGCATTCTGTTTTTGAGTGTCCCTTCACCCGCTGTAGGAAGTAAATTTTTAAATTCATCATTATTTGCCTGTTTTACCAGAAAATTTGTCATAAAATCTGTTGTTATTATATTGTTTTTAGAGACTCCGCTTCCATCAACTATTTTTATGTCTTGCGAATTAAGACCAAGTTTTTGAAAATATGCATTCAGCATTTTCTGCGAGTTTTCTAAAGAACCTGTGTTATTTGCAAATTTTGCGCCGGCAAGTTTGAATATTGTTTCTGCCATAAGATTGTTGCTTTTAATAAATATTTCTTCTAAAGCATCATTAAGCGGATGATTTATTTCTGATACAAGGTAAACATTTGATGGTGGTGTTTTTTTCTGTACGAATTTCCCGTAGTACTCTATTTTTGCAGAACGTATAGCATCTTCAAGCCGTAAGATAAAGTACATTTTGGGGGACTCAACCGGAATTTGCATATTTGTCTGCTTGTTTACCGTACCTTCTATTGTAATCATATTTTTAGGTATATTGTTATTTTTACTTAGCTTGATGTCATTTGTTTTCGCGGTAGTAACAAGGTTCATAAAAGAAACCGGATAAAATTTTGTAGTATAGACATTTGCCGGAGCATTCATAACAGTCGGCGACACAATAATATTAAGCAGGTTTTTATCAATGTTATAAGAACTGAATTTTGGCATCAAAGTATTAAGCTCATCATCCCACTGCCAGCCTTCTCCCCATTCAGTGCTGTCGAAAATATAGTCGTCAATATATATAGATTTTGGAGAAATTATTTTTTTCTCATAAGCTTTGCTAAGCAGATTATTCAAGTTTGATGAGGAAAGAAAAGGATCTGCTCCGAGTTTCAAAATAAGTTCGTTATTAGTATTTTTGTATAATTTTGTCGCAAATTTGTAATCTTTACCAAGTGTGTCAACAGCTGCACTGGCGGTAATTATTTTTAACGTTGATGCCGGCATGACAGGCTGTGTTTCATTCAGGGAGTAGACACAAGTTCCTGTTTGAATATCTTTGACAGACACCGAAACAGCTCCTTTATTTATACCTGATTTTGATATTGTTCTGTCAATTTCTGCAGGGTATGATACGGTTTGGAAAGTTAATAATAATATTAAAGTTAGTAAAATTTGACCTAAATTTTTCATGCACATACAACCTCATAATTTTCTTTTATATCTTTTAAACAGGTACATTTTTCTCTGAAATCGTACATAGGAGCAAATTCTAATACCGCGTGCATCGCACCTTCTTTTTGATCCTTAATTTCAGAAATTGTTTCGCCCTTGTAATCAATAATTCTTGAATGTCCAATATTCCACTCATCATTTTCAATAAAACCGGATTGTGTTAGAGCAACCATAAATGTCTGGTTTTCAACGGCTCTGCATCTTGTCATACTCTCCCAGGGAACCGGTTTTTTAAGTCCCCATGCGGCGCAGTTTATAAATAAATCAGCTCCAGCTTTTCTGTAGGAGCGGTAAATCTCCGGAAATCGTATGTCATAGCATATTGTAAGCCCTGTTTTTATACCATCAATGTCAACAAGTACAGGATTTTTTCCCTTTTTTACATACTTGCCTTCATCACATCCGTAATAAGAAAAAAGATGATTTTTAGAATATAGTGTAATCAATTTGCCTTCTCTGTTTAATACAGGACAGGTATTAAAAAAATCATTTTCCGATTTAAGGATAAAACTCCCGCCGATAACCCAGCTTGAATATTTTCTGGCAATATCTGACAGAAATTTTATTGTTTCACTTTTATTGAGTTCTTCGGCGCTTTCTTGAAAATATTTCGGAGCCCAGCCAACAGTCCATACTTCCGGCAAAACTATTATATCAGCGTCGTTATTAACATCCCTGTTTGTTAAAGTCTCAACTTTGTTAAAGTTTGCTTTTTTATCAGCTATCTTAGAATTCATCTGGATAGCATAAATATTTAATCTTTTTGATTCCATAAGTTATTTTTCAAAGCCTCCTTATAGATTTCAGGTGCTGATTTATCAAGACTTTCAAGCTGTGTTTTTATATTTTCTTTGACAGATGCCAGCTCATCATCAGATGCATCATGTTTTACGTATATCGGTTCGCCGTAAATATTTAAAATATTACATTTCCCGCAAGGTGTTTTCATTTTGTCCCAGGAGGGCAGGCTTATAAATGTTTTCTGGGGTGAAAACCATGTAACAGGAATAATCGGTGCCCCTGACATTTGTGCTACTTTTATGGCTCCGTTTTTTACTTTATGCAAAGGTCCGTGGGGGCCGTCAACCATGACAGCTACGCTTTCTCCTTCTTTTAATCTTGAAATCATCTGCATTGTAGATTCAACAGAACCTTTTTTACCGGATGAACCTCTGATAACCTTAAATCCCCAGTTTTCGCATACATCTGCAACTATTTGTCCGTCAATAGAATTACTTATAAGTATGCTCAAATGTGCCCTGTTTTTTATACCATGGACAAGAAACTGATTTGCATGCCACATAGCAAAAACGCATGCAGGTGTTTCAGGATGGTTATAATTTTCGATATGTGTAAATTTTTCCTGCAGCCTGAGTATTGTATAAGCTGTGTTAGTTAATATTTTAATATTACTGTCATTTATAAGTCTAACCATGCTTTTGATTATATCACAAAACAGGGGTTTATTTTTTTACAAATTTTGTTATAATTTAAATGTACATAACAAAAGGAGAGCAAGAATGCAAGAATTAACAAGAATTAAGTCGTCGGGGGGGGGGCGCTACTAGCTTCTCCACAAGGGATTTGGCGAAAATTATTTAGGTCAGCAGGAAGTATCGTAAAATTTTTCCCTCTATCGGGTGAGGTTTTAAGGGAGAGGTTATTCTGTCATTCTGAACTTGTTTCAGAATCTCATTCTTATTTTGAAGAAAAGAAGCTAAGAAGGTATGAGGGTAAGCTATTTACATTAACCAGCCAATCTTCCAATCCTCCTACCCACCTATCTTCCAATAATCATTCTGGTGGGAACGCTTCGCTTATCCCACCCTACGCACTCTCCCATAGGAGAGGGCAATCTGACGTTCAGCATGACCTGAATAACAACCCTCTCACTCAATACCTCCACCAAGAGAGGGAAGCAGAAAAACTCGCTTCACATTTCACCCCTTCACTAAAAAAGAAACCCGCGTTTACGTTAGCTGAAGTCTTGATAACATTAGGTATTATCGGAGTTGTGGCAGCATTAACCATGCCTTCATTAATGGCTAATTACAGAAAAAAAGTTTATGTTACACAATTGAAAAGAGTCGTAAATGTTTTATCAAATAATTTTAAATATATTCTTGCGAATGAAAACATTGACGATTTATGTAATTCGTCTGTTGTTGTCAGCTGTAAGGATACAGATATTTCCTTCCCGGGTATTCCATCAGTAGTGTCTATATCTATTGATATAGATCAAGAAAAATATGCTAAATTCTTTAATTTAACAGAAGTATCTGAAAATACTAAGTTTAAGCAGTCATTAAATGATATTTCTGGTATATCAACTAATAATATGGGCTATATTTTGGCGGATGGTTCTTTTATTTCTTTTGCTAGTGATTCTGCATCAGGGTTTATATATACAGATGTTAATGGCGAAAAGGCTCCAAATGTATGGGGTTTAGATAGATATATTCTTGACTTTGGCCCAAATGGGACAATACCTTATTATAACGGATTTTATTCTGAATTTGTAAATGAACTTTTTAAAGCTGGTAGCTATGAAGAAATTAATTCTGGATGTAAAAATATTGTGAATAGTAATGACAGTTCCAATGCTTTGTCATCTTTATATTGTTTCTATTATATTGTCAAACAGGGTTGGGAAATGAAGTATTAATTGTTTTACTATTATATTTTAAAGGTGGAAGTTTTTTATTTGAATACTTTCCGCCTTTTTATTACTTGCACAAATTCTTTTTTGAGATATGATTAATAGCAGATGTATTAATTAATTTATAAGGAAAAAGAGATGAAAGTTACTTTAGAAAATGAAAAAGAAAATGTTGTTAAGTTGAATATTACTATTCCTGCAAAAGATGCAGCTGATGCTTATAATAAAGCTGTTCATAAAATTTCGCAGTATGTTAATATTGACGGTTTTAGAAAAGGCAAAGCTCCACGCTCAGTTGTTGAAAGACATGTCGGTACTGAAAGAATTAAGCAGGAAGCTATTGAAAATTTAATGCCTAAAGCAATTAATCAGGCTGTTGTCGATAACAATTTAGACATAATCGCACAGCCTTATATTACAAATTATAATTTTAATATGGGTGAAGATTTAACGGTTACGGCAAGAGCCGAATTGAGACCTGATGTAACTTTAGGCCAGTATAAAGGTTTGACGGTTGAAGTTAAAGATTCTCCGATTGCTGATGATGGTGTTCAAAAATCAATTGATAATCTGCTTAATCAACACAGTGAACAAATTACTGTTATTGACAGACCTGCAAAAGATACAGATATTGCAGTAATTGATTTTGAAGGATATTCTAACGGTGAAAAAATTAAAGGCGGAGACGGTAAAAATTATCCGCTTGATTTAGCTCACTCTAATTTTATCCCCGGATTTGCAGAACAAATCGTAGGGAAAAATTTGAATGATGAATTTGAAATTAAAGTTGATTTTCCGGCAGACTATCATGATGAAAAATTAAAAGGACAGCCTGCTACATTTAAAATTAAAATTAATGAAATTAAAGAGAGAAAATTACCTGAACTTAATGATGAATTTGCTCAAAAAGTCGGACCTTTCAAAACGGTTGATGACTTGAAAGCAGATATTCAAAAGTATCTTGAAGACCAGAGAAGCAGAACAAATAAAATGAATTCGGAAAATGAAGTTTTTAAAGCAGTTATTGATGCTTCTAAAGTTGATATTCCGCAGTCAATGATTGACAGAGAAGCTGCTTCTTTAAAAGAAGAATATAAACAGAGACTTGCAGCGCAGGGAATTAACTGGGATGCACTCGTAAAATCTCAGGGTGAAGATGAATTGCTCAAAAATCTTAATGAAGATGCAAAAGTAAGGATTAAAAATTCTCTTGTTATAGATAAAATTGCAAAGGAAGAAAAAATCAAACTGGAACAAAAAGATTTAGAGAAAAAGTTTGCTCAGCTCGGAGCGGCATACGGGCTTCAGCCGCAGGATTTGATTAAGCAGATTGGTCAAAATCCGCAGGTTATTGCTTCTGTTTCACAACAGGCTATGAATGACAAAGTCCGTGATTTCTTAATGGAAAACAACAAAGTTGAAATTAAGTAAAATTTTTTAAAATTAATATATGTGCCGTATTTACAACGGCACATATTTGATTAATATTATTTAAAGTTGTACAATAAAATTAAAAATAAAAAGTACCTCAAAAGCAGTTGTAAGCTAAGTAAAAAAGAAAAACAATTATCAAGCAAAAGAGGTGCGAGGGACAAGTTGGGATCCTGAAACAAGTTCAGAGCCTGCCCCGAATTTATTTCGGGGATGACTAGAGTCCCCGAGTGCATTGACAGAATAAAGTGGTAACACTATGATAAAACAGTTAATGCAAGACAAAATAAAAGCGCTTCGAATGCAGTCGTAAGCTAAGTTAAAAAAAAGAAAGGATTAGAAATGAGCTTTGTACCTGTAGTAATAGAGCAATCAAGCAGAGGAGAACGTTCCTTTGATATTTTTTCAAGATTGTTGAGAGAGAGAATTATATTTTTAGGAACTCCTATTGACGATATGGTTGCAAATTTGGTTGTTGCCCAATTGTTACTGCTTGATAGCGAAAATCCTGAGAAGGATATTATGCTTTACATTAATAGCCCTGGAGGTTCTGTAACTGCAGGTTTTGCAATATATGATACAATGCAGCATATCAGAGCTGATGTTTCTACAATTTGTCTGGGGCAGGCTGCTTCTATGGGTGCATTTTTACTTTCTTCAGGAACTAAAGGTAAGAGAATGGCTTTGCCGCATTCTCGTGTATTAATTCACCAGCCTTTAGGCGGTGCTCAGGGGCAGGCTACCGATATTGAAATTCAGGCTGCAGAAATTATCAGAATTAAAAAATCTTTGAACGAAATTCTTGCTTCTAATACAGGCCAGTCAATTAAGAAAATTGAAAAAGATACTGATCGAGATTATATCATGACACCTGCAGAAGCACTTGAATATGGTATGATAGATAAAGTTGTGTCAAGAGATGCAATAAAATAGCAATTAAGAAAGTTTATCAAGCAAAAGAGGTGCGAGGGACAAGTTGAGATTTTGAAACGAGTTCAGAGCCTGCCCCGAATTTATTTCGGGGGTGACAAAAATACCCGAGTGCATTGACAAAACAAAGCGGTAACACTATGATAAGAAAAAGTTAATGCAAGACAAATAAAAAGCGCCTCGAAAGCAGTTGTAAGCTATGGTATAAAATATGGCAAAACATGATGACAGTAGATTAAAATGTTCATTTTGCGGAAAATCACAAGATCAGGTAAAAAAACTTATTGCAGGTCCTGAAGTATATATCTGTGATGAGTGTGTTGATTTGTGTAATCAGATACTTGATGAAGAATTCTTTGAAAATAAAGACAAAGAAGGCGGTACAGAGGAGGTAAAATCTGAAGAAAAGCCAATTCCGAAACCGCATGAAATCAAGGCTTATCTCGACGAATATATTGTCGGGCAGGATGATGCCAAAAAAGTTTTGTCTGTTGCTGTTTATAACCATTACAAACGTTTGAAACACAATAAGGAAGCTGATCTTAAAGATAATGTTGAAATTCAAAAATCAAACATTCTTCTTGTCGGGCCGACGGGATCCGGTAAAACTTTGCTTGCACAGACTCTTGCCAAGATGCTGGATGTCCCATTTGCTGTTGCTGATGCTACTACTTTGACAGAGGCCGGTTATGTTGGTGATGATGTTGAAAATATTCTGCTCCGTCTTTATCAGAATGCTGAGTTTGATTCAGCAAAGGCTGAACGCGGGATTATTTATATAGATGAAATTGATAAGATTTCAAGAAAATCTGAAAATACATCTATTACACGTGATGTTTCCGGTGAAGGTGTTCAGCAGGCATTGTTAAAAATGATAGAAGGTACAGTTGCTCATGTTCCTCCTCAGGGCGGCAGAAAACATCCTCATCAGGAATTTATTGAAATAGATACAAGCAATATATTATTTATTGTCGGCGGAGCGTTTGTTGGTTTGGAAAAAATTGTTGAGCGCAGAGCTGGAGAAGGTATTTCTGTCGGATTTGGAGCAAAAGCTCCTATGACTCAGGCGGAAAAAGATGCTGCAGCAGTTCGTATGCTCAAAAAATTGCAGCCGGAAGATCTGTTGAAATTTGGTTTAATCCCTGAATTTATCGGTCGTGTTCCTATTTATGCGGTTCTTGATGAATTGAACGAAAAAACATTGAAAATGATTTTGACAGAGCCTAAGAATGCGGTTTTAAAGCAGTACAAATGTTTGCTTGAAATGGATGGTGTTGATTTGGAATTTGAGCCTGAGGCAATTGATTTGATTGCACAGGAAGCTATAAAAAGAAAAACAGGTGCAAGAGCATTACGTTCTATTGTTGAGGAAATCATGCTTGATGTAATGTACGATGTTCCGACAAAGCAGGATATGAAAAAATTTGTTGTTACAGCTGATATGGTGAAAAACAGAAAAAATGCAGAGGTTGTGCCTTTACCGACATCTCAGCAAAGCAAAGAAATTACGGCATAAAACAAAAGGTGATTTAAGATCACCTTTTTTAGTGAAATTTAACTTAACATATTTGTAAAACATGCTATTTTATGAAAAAATATATATATGACTGATAACAAGACTCTTATTTTAATTGATGGACATGCTCTGGCTTTCAGGCAGTATTATGCACTTGAAAGAAGTAATATGCGAACATCTGACGGGACTCCGACCTGGGCAGTTTACGGTTTTTTTAAGGCTGTATTTGATCTTTTAAAAAATAAAGATTTAAATGTAGATGCTATAGCTGTTGCATTTGATGTGAGCCACCATACTTTCAGAACGGATACATATTCTGATTATAAGTGTAACCGTGAGGCTATGCCTGATAATATGCAAATACAGATGGGTTTGATTTATGAGGGGCTGAAGGCTTTTAATATCCCGATTTATACAAAAGAAGGATTTGAGGCTGATGACGTTATCGGAACAATTTCGAAAAAGGCATGTGAAGCAGGTAATAAAGTTTTAATATTGACAGGCGATCAGGATGCTTTCCAACTTGTTGATAAAAGCGGCTGTATAAAAGTTATTTTGCCTTCAAAAGGTGAATTAATAGAGTACAACTGGGATAAAATTTATGAAAAACTCGGAGTATATCCTGATCAGGTTATTGATTATAAGGGGCTGCGCGGGGATGTTTCAGATTGTATTCCCGGGGTTAAAGGGATAGGCGAAAAAACGGCGCAGAAGCTATTGGCAAAATACGGAACTCTTGACAATGTTCTTGCCGGTTGTGAAAATATTCCCGAAAAATCAGTTCGCGAAAAAATTTGTACAGGTAAAGAGCAGGCGAAAATGAGCCAGTACCTTGCAACAATTGTGCGTAATGTTGATATTGATTTTGATATTGATAAAGCAAAAGTAGATTTGCCTGAGGTGTCTGTTGTTACTGAATTTTTAAAGAAGATGCAGTTTTATACATTTATTAAAAACATAAATGAGATAATGTATTCTTTTGACAAAATTGAAAGGTCAGCCCCTGTTCAGCCTGTAGTAAATTCTGACGGCGGTACCCAGCTTGGATTTTTTACTGACGCTGTTAATGAAGAAATAAATAAAGAAAGTGATTTTAAATTTAACAAAAAACTTATTACGGATTCAACCGATTTGTCTGATATGGTTGAGGAATTAAACAAACATTCGCTAATTGCATTTGAGGTGTATGCAGATGTAAAAAGTGCTGTAAGTTCATCTATTACAGGTATTTCGTTTGCTTATAATAACAACATTTCAGCAGACTCACAGGTTAAAATTTTACAGGACGATGCAGTTACAGAAACTTTTTATATTCCTCTAAATCATTCTCATATAGAAAACCAGCTGCGAACGGCTGATGTGATGAATGTTATTAAACCTTTGTTAGAAAATGAAAATATAAAAAAGGCAACGCATAATGCCAAAACAGCTTTTAATGTTTTAAGAAACCTCGGTGTAAATTTAAAGGGGGTAATATTTGATACTGTACTTGCAAGTTATGTAAAGGATCCGCAGAGAAATCATGAACTGGATATTCAGGCAATGGAGCATCTTAATCATGCTGTTGTTCAGTTTGCGCCTTTTGAAAAGAATAAGAAAAAACAAATCCGCTTTGCTGATGCACCCTTTGAAAGTATTTCAAATTATGCTTCAGATGAAATTTCAACTATTGTAGAATTAACAAAATACTGGGTTAAAAATCTTGATGAACAAGAATTGAAACTTGCTTATGATGTTGAAGTTCCTCTGACATTTGTTCTTGCAGATATGGAATATACCGGTGTTTCCGTTGATGAGCAATATCTTTACAGATTAACCCTTTCTATGAATAATCAGCTTGCAGCTATAGAGGGGAAAATTTATGAACTTGCGGGTCAGATATTCAATATAAATTCACCGCGTCAGGTCGGGGAAGTTTTATTTGAAAAAATGGGCTTAAAGGCGAAGAAAAAGAAAGGAAAAACTAATTATTCGACAAATGCTGCTGTATTGGAAGAACTTTCTGAGGAATATGAAATTGCACGGTTGATTTTGGATTACAGAAAATTCGCGAAATTAAAATCTACATATACAGAGGCTTTGCCGGCATTAATTGACAGTAAAGACGGACGTATTCATACTACTTATAACCAGACAGTTACGGCGACCGGCAGACTTTCTTCTTCAAATCCTAATTTGCAGAATATTCCTGTGAGGACAGAAGAAGGCAATAAAATTCGTAATGCTTTTGTCCCCAAAGACAAAGAAAATTATTTAATATTGTCTGCGGATTATTCCCAGATTGAATTGCGTCTTTTAGCGCATATAAGTCAGGATAAGAATTTAGTGGAAGCGTTCAATAGTGGTGTTGATGTTCATACTCTTACCGCATCAAAAGTTTTTGATGTTCCGGTTGAAGATGTTACAAAAGATATGCGGTATAAATCAAAAGCGGTTAATTTCGGGATTATCTACGGACAGAGTAAATACGGACTTGCAAAAGCGCTTGGAATATCAAATGCAGAAGCTGAAACTTTTATTAATAAATACTTTGCAACCTACCCACGTGTAAAAGCTTATATGGAAGGTACCGTAATAGAAGCAGAAAAAAATGGTTATGTAGAAACAATTTTTGGCAGAAAAAGATATCTTTCAACAGAGCTTTCAAGTTCTAACGGAATGATCAGGGAATTTGCCAAGCGTGCGGCAATTAACCAGCCTATGCAGGGAACTGCTGCCGATTTAATGAAAATCGCAATGATTGATTTTTCCAAAAAACTGAAGGAAAATAATTTACAGTCAAAAATGATAATGCAGGTTCATGACGAACTTGTTATAGAAGTTTTGAAATCCGAGCAGGATATTGTAACAAAACTGGTTAAAGAAGCAATGGAACTAAATCAGCCATTGTCTGTTCCTCTTGTTGTTGATGTGAATGTAGGTGAATCATGGAAAGAACAGTAAAATATATATTATTTTTGTTAATGATTTTTATTCTTGCAGGGGCATCTCCGGTTTTTGCCTCTGATGAACTGCTGCTCAGTACGTTAATAACTCCGCAGAATGTTGATTTTTCGATTTGTACAAGAACATATATATTGCCTGTCGAAAAACTTTTCTATATGGCTATAGCCAGTGTTAATGCAAATAATTTTCAAATAGATGAAATTCAGTCAAAAACAGGTTATATTTTATTCACAGCTGTTAACAAGCAGTATCTGGCAAGTATTGTTCAGGTTGATTCAAAACATTCAATGCTGAAAATCACCCCTGCAAATAATAATTATTTTTTCCCGCCCGGAGTTGTTTTGAACTTTTTCCGCTATATAGATTTATACGGCGCTACTCCTCTTGTAGAGCTTAATAAAGTCTAAGAATGCAAATTTTCAAATGCGGTGTTGACTATTTCATTAATGTTATAATTTGTTTTTTGTTCATCTTGTTGTGTTGAAATACGGATAAGATATTCAATATTGCCCGCCGGACCTTTTATAGAAGAATAAGTCAGACCGTTTATGCTGTATTTAAGGTCTCTGGCACAGGTTATAACATTGTTTATAACTTCTTCGTGCACTTTTTTATCTTTGACAACACCGCCTTTTTCAATCTTTTCTTTGCCTGCTTCAAATTGTGGTTTTATAAGGCATATCATTTCATGAAAATCAGGATTAAGAAGTGTTTTTAAATTCCCGAGAACTTTTGTTAAAGAAATGAATGAAAGATCGCTGACGAGCAGATCCGCAACCGGCTCATTTTCGCTATAAATATCGCTGAATGAACAAATTTTAAGATTTGTCCGTTCAATAGTTTTCACACGTTTGTCCGAGCGGATTTTCCAGTCAAGCTGTCCGTAGCCTACATCAACGGCATATACGTATCCGGCTCCGTTTTGTAATAAACAGTCTGTAAAACCGCCTGTTGAAGCCCCTGCATCAAAGCAAATTCGATCCTTAATGTTTATTGGAAAAGTATCCAGTGCTTTTTTTAATTTAAATCCGCCGCGTGATACGTATGGCATTGATTTTACGACAATTTCATATTCTTTTGCGGGATTTATTTGAAAACCTGCTTTTGTAATATATTCATCGTTAATTTTTACATGACCTGCAAGAATTGCTGATGCTGCTTTACTTTTAGTATCAAAATATCCAAGGTCTGTCAGGTATTTATCTAATCTTTCTTTCATAATTCTTTTGCTATATTCAAAACCTGATTTTTAAGATGTTCATAGTCAGAATTGTTATCAATTATGTAATCCCAATTTTTAATATTATCCAATCCGGTTTCGGTTATGTCATTTTCTCCGATAAGTTCTCCGCGGGAAGCTCTTGTTTCTCTGGAAGCTTCTACTCTTATTGCTACAGCTCCGGCATTTTTAAATACTTCGTATTCATGAGGGACTCTGACATCTGTAACAATAATATTACCTTCCTGTTCAATTATTTTATTCAGCCAGTAATCCGGATGTTGAGCCCGTCCCCAATTCCCGAGATCTATTAAATCCTGCCTGTAAATGGATTTATTTTTTTCAATTTCTTCATAAGTTAATCCTTTATCTCTGCCGTAGGTAAGCTTTATAATATCTCCCATAGCGCATCTTTTAAAGTCCGGCATTTCATTTAGCATAATTTTTGCGGCTGTGTCTTTGCCCGAATATTGCTTTCCTGAAAAAATTATTATTTTATCTGCCATTTTTTCTCCGTATTTTATCTGTTACATTTTTAACATAAAATTTGCAATTTTGCCATGTTCATCATAGCATGGATAAGCAAAAAAATTTAATTTTAATTAAGTGTATAAAATACAATATATAGGAAATATTATGGCTTTAAATTTTCAGGAACTTGTTTTTAATTTACAAAAATTCTGGTCGGATTACGGGTGTATAATTCAGCAGCCTTATGATATTGAAAAAGGTGCATCTACAATGAATCCCGCAACTTTTTTACGCTCATTAGGCCCTGAACCATGGAACACTGCAATGATTGAACCTTGCAGACGTCCTACTGATGCAAGATATGGTGAAAATCCAAACAGACTCGGGCATTATTTTCAGTTTCAGGTTATTTTGAAGCCGTCTCCAGACAATGCTCAGGAACTTTATTTAAAAAGTTTGGAAGCTATGGGAATTGACCTGAAAGAGCATGATGTAAGATTTGTTGAAGATAACTGGGAATCTCCGACTCTTGGAGCTGCAGGGGTGGGCTGGGAAGTCTGGCTTGACGGTATGGAAATTACACAATTTACTTATTTTCAGCAGGTTGGCGGAGTAGAGGTTAAGCCTGTCGCTCTTGAATTGACTTACGGGCTTGAACGTATTGCAATGTATCTTCAAAATAAAGAATCTGTTTATGATATTCTGTGGAATGATACTTTGAAATACGGTGACATTTATCTGCAAAACGAGATTGAACAATCTAAATATAACTTTGAAGTGAGTGATGCAAAAGCTTTGTTTACAATGTTTGATTTATACCAAAAAGAAGTTGATAATTGTATTAATGCAAAGCTTGTTTTGCCTGCTTACGATTACGTTCTAAAATGTTCTCATACATTTAACCTCTTGGATGCAAGAGGTGTAATCAGCAAAGATGAAAGAATTAATTTTATTAACAGAGTCAGAACAATGGCATCTGCTGTTGCAAGATTATACGTAGCACAGAGAGAAGAAATGGGTTTTCCTCTTTGCAAATAATTACAGGGGGCTGATACCTAACCCCGACCCTTACCTCAAAATGAGGAAGAAATGGAGAAAATAGATGGCTGAAAAATTTCACCGTGCGACATTTACTCGCAATTTTTTGAAAACTATTACGAGAATTAAAAATCCTGATGAAATGCTTGCAGAAGCTAAATCAGAAGGTTTAGAAAAAACTCTCGGAGTTTTTGATTTGATTATTTTAGGTGTAGGTGCAATTATTGGTTCCGGTATTTTTGCGGTTGTAGGAATTGCTGCTGCAGGAAGTGCTGACGGGTCAGCTTTAGGTGCCGGGCCTGCTCTTGTAGTTTCTATGATAATCGCAGCAATAGCCTGTATTTTTTCAGCTCTTTGTTATTCTGAATTTGCTACAATGATTCCTGTTGCAGGCGGAGCTTATACATACACTTTTGCAACACTGGGTGAGTTTGCCGCATGGATGGTGGGCTGGGTTTTAATGCTTGAGTATGCAATCGGATTTATTGCGGTTGCCTGCGCATGGTCTAATCATTTTGTCCAGTTTTTGAGCGGATTTGAAAAAGTTCTGCCGGCATGGATTGCA
Source organism: Candidatus Gastranaerophilales bacterium (assembly GCA_944323095.1). Classification (GTDB taxonomy): domain Bacteria; phylum Cyanobacteriota; class Vampirovibrionia; order Gastranaerophilales; family Gastranaerophilaceae; genus Stercorousia. The sequence continues at coordinate 1,003 of CALURE010000008.1, read as the reverse complement.
CATCCTCCGGTATGGCTTGTAAATGATGCTTTCAGCGCCGCAAAAATTGCTTCAGAAGATGCGTCTGTTCATATCCCTACGATTTTCGGGCTTCCTGTATGTATTAATATGCCGGCAATTTTAATTGTTCTTCTTACAACTTTTATACTTGTAAGAGGTACTAAAGATTCTACCAAAATGGCAGGATTAATGGTATTTATAAAACTTGCAGTAATCGCTTTATTTGTTATTGCCGGTGCATTTTTTGTCAAACCCGATAACTGGACACCTTTTGCGCCTAACGGTGCGGCAGGTATATTTGCCGGTGCATTTTTAATCTTCTTTGCATATATAGGATTTGATGCACTTGCAACAGCTGCCGAGGAATGCAAAAATCCGCAGAAAGATTTGCCTGTCGGTATTATAGGTTCGTTGATTATAACAACAATTGTTTATGTTTCTGTTGCGCTTGTAATGACAGGTTTGATGGATACAAGCACTTCGGTGCCTCTTGCATTTTTAAAGGCGCCTATGGCATATTGTATGTCTTTGCTTAATATGAACTGGGCTGCCGGATTGATTTCAATAGGATCACTTGCAGGCTTAACGTCAGTATTACTGGTTCTTGAAATGGCAGCTACCAGAATTTTGTATGCAATGAGCAGAGATCATTTTATTTCACAGAGATTTCAAAAATTACATCCAAAATTTAAGACTCCTGCACTTTTGACATGGACTGTCGGAATTCTTGCTGTTGTTGGGATTTTGACTTTAAACCTTGATGTAGCGGCAGAACTTTGTAACTATGGTACATTTACTTCATTCATAATAGTGTGTGTAGCAGTTTTGATTTTGCGCAAAACCGATCCTGAAAGACCAAGACCGTTCAAAGTGCCATTTTCTCCTGTTACTCCGGCATTAGGCATAATAACATGCGGAGGGCTTATGATTTATAAATCTATGCAACCGTCAGGTTCAGCATTACTCTTCCCTGTTTGGCTCGGAGTAGGAGCAATAATTTATC
>CALURE010000007.1 GCA_944323095.1 Candidatus Gastranaerophilales bacterium | reverse complement strand
TTTTTCAACTGCACAACAGTCTGTTTTTTCTGATAATTAGCAATCAATGCAGGCATTGTTAATGCTGCAACTATCCCTATAATTCCGAGAGTGATTAAAACCTCCGCCAATGTAAACGCAGCATTCCGTTTTAGAGAATGGTGAAGAGTGAAGGTTGAAGCACATTGCCCTCGCCCCTTGCGTGTGAGGGTGAGGGGCTTATCGGAAGATAGCAACCCGTAGGGTGGGATAAGCATAGCGTTCCCACCTGAATGATTATTTGAAGATAGGAGGGTAGGAGGATTTGAAGATAGGCTATTTACTGATAATAGCTTACCCTCATATCTTCTTATCTTCTTACCCTCTAAATAGGCTTGTCTTCTTGGTTTCCTGCCTTCCGTAGGCTTTAATTGCCTGCCTTCTAATTTATGAATAACGAGATCCCGCAACAAGTTCGGGATGACATTAAAGCTAAAAACCTTTGTTACATCGATATCCTGTTGGGGGGGGGGCAGTTCAAAGCTTCTCTATACAACATTTTTCATCCTCCTAAATATTCTTTCTGTTTTTATTATTTACGATTTTGCATAGTTTGTCAATACTTATTTGCATTTAGTTTTTAGAATATCCGGTGTAAACTGCGATATAAATCCCAAAATAGCATGAGACTTACAGAAGTTTTTTAAATGTTACTGTTGAAATTTTATTACTTTACATGGATTTCCAACGGCAATTGAATTTGACGGAATATCTTTTGTCACAACGCTTCCGGCGCCTATTACTACATTATTGCCTATTGTCACCCCGGGCATGATGCTGACATGACCGCCAATCCAGACATCATTGCCAATTATAATAGGTTTTGCATACTCAAGACCTTTATTTCTCTCTTGTGCATCTATAGGGTGCCCCGCTGTATAAAATCCGCAAAACGGTCCTATAAAAACATTATCACCGAATTTGACTTTTGCGGGATCAAGAATTACACAGTTGTGATTTGAGTAAAAATTTTCTCCTATTTCTATATTGTAACCGTAATCACACCAGAAATCCTGCTCTATCCAGAAATTTTCTCCTGTTTTACCTAGAATTTTCTTTAATAAAGCTTTTCTATCTTCCGTCTTGTCTGGCGGCAGATCATTATATTGTTTACATAGACATTTGCATTTAATTCTCTCAGCGGCAAGTCCTTTATCGTAATTTGCATCATACAAGAGACCTTTTAACATTTTTTCTTTTTCGTTCATTTTGTAATTTTCTTTTCCATATAACTTTTAAGAAAAATTATAACCTATTACAGCATAAATGTAAATATAAATTTAACTCTTAAGATTAGCTCAAGAGGCAATAAAAATTCATGCAGAATTATAAAAAAATATTTTTGAAAAGAGGATTTAGATGAAAAAAATATTTATTGTTTTTGTAATACTGCTGAGTTTTTTTTCAACGGCGGGTGCAGAAGAACTTGCAAAACAGCAGAGCAAATACCCTGATTATGCATACATTTATCTCGGCCCTGACAAATACGAAAAAATAAACAGAAAAGTTTTTGCATTCAACCTCGGGTTAAACAAATACGCAATCCGTCCGGTGCATATTCTCTGGTGTTCGGTGATGCCTGAATACGGAATTGAGAGAATTCAGACAGCTTACAAAAATATTGAATACCCGAAAAGATTAATCAGTACACTTATTCAAAAAGATTTTAAAGCATCAGGAACTGAAACTTTGAGATTTTTGACGAATACAACAATAGGTATTGGCGGAATGTTCGATCCTGCAAAACGATATTTTAAACTTGAACCTTTAAATGAAGATATGGAGCAGGCTTTGACAAAATGTAAATGCCGTTCGGGATCTTATATTGTCCTGCCTGTAATGAACGGAACAACAGCAAGAGGAATTGCCGGTAAAATTCTTGATACATCATTAAACCCGACAACTTATGTCGGTACTCCCGTACTTGCAATGGTAAAAGCAGGACTTACCGTAAACAGAACCTCTTATATGCAGCCTCTTATTCAGATGATTGAATCAAATTACGCAGACCCTTATGAAATTGCAAGAAAAATGTACGGAGTTGATAATTATATTAAATGCCATAATCTAGACAGGAAAGAGACTCTGGAAAGAGGATTTCAAAAAATTGAAGAAGAACAGCTGCAAAAAAACAATTTCCCCGAACTTGTTGAAACAAATCCGGAGCTTAAAGAGGGAAATACAAATGTCACTGACAGCAATGAGGTTTTAACTGTTGCTGATATTGTAAAAGGCGCAGACAATATTGATGATATAATTCTGCAGAGTTATAATTCTGATAATTCAAAGCTTATGGCAGACATAATTCTGCATGATTATACTCCCCAAAATCCTGTTGTGGATTCCATGAGAACGGCTCTTTTTGATATTCCGGAAAAAGATAAATCAATATGGAATGAATTTTCAATCTGGAATATGAGTTTTGCAAACAGAATAAAAACTTCGTCCGTTAATATTTCTCCTGATAAAGAAAATTATAAGTTCCGATATATATTACAAAAAGAGAAAAATTCTCCTCTGGCAATAATTTATCCGTCAATCGGAGAGGGTATAATGTCAGAACATTCGGTTGTCTTTGCAAAATTATTTTATGATGCCGGGTATTCTGTTGTAATATTAGGCAGCCATTTTCAATGGGAATTTGTAAAAAGTATGCCCGACCGTTATTGCCCAGGAGTTCCAATGCAGGATGCCGGATATGTCAGGACGCTTACTGCAAAAATTATTGAAAAACTTGAAAATAAATATAGTCGTAAATTTAATGAAAAAACAATTATCGGAACATCGTTCGGTGCCATGGCAGCTTTGTTTGTTGCAAAAGAGGAAGCCGCCAATAATACCCTCGGGAATACAAAATATATTTCAATATGCCCTCCGGTAGATCTGGTTTACGCTATGGAACAGGTTGATAAAAACAGTGAAGAATGGGCAAAACGTGCAGATAATCTGAAGGATTTTGCAGGAGAAACAGCCGCAAAAGTTGTGCTTTTGTATGATTTAAAAGATAATAACAAGGATTTACAGATTGCAAAGCTGCCATTTACCGAGGAGGAAGGAAAACTTTTAACAGGTTTTTTAATGCATCAAAAATTATCGGATTTAATTTTTACGATTGAAAAAACTGAAAAAAATAAAAAAACGGAGATTTACTCCGCGCTGAATAATATGAATTACAAGGATTACACCGAAAAATATCTTTTAGGTGATAAATATAGAACTATTGAAGATTTAAGTGCGGATGCTAATTTGTTATCTCTGGCAGGCTATTTAAAAAATAATTCAAATTATAAAATTTATCACTCTTTAGATGACTATTTAACAAATCAAAATCAACTAAAAAAATTAAAATTATGTACAGGCAAAAAAACAATTTTATTCAGCAACGGCGGTCATCTCGGGTTTATGTACACCCCGGAATTTATAACGAGTTTAAAAAATGATATAAAACTGCCGCAAACAGCTCAAAAATAATTAAATGTGAGAGGCAGACCAGTTTATAATTTTTTCAAAATAAAAATCAATGTTATTATCAATATCTAAGGAGTCCCAATTCATATTAACAAGCAGAATTTCTTTGTCATCGCCTGATATTTTTGGCAGCATTTCTTGTTTGGATGAAATATATTCATTGTTTTTGCGGTAATATTCAGCCTGAATGATGAAAAAAGCTGATTTGTAAGCATTTTTCAGAATATATGGATTTTTATTTTCAAACAAGTATGTGTGGGATATTTGGTGATAAATGTTTGCGCTGTTTATTTTTACGGATTTTGAAGCATCTTCTTTGCTGAGCGGCGGTATAAAGTCTTTTAAATCTCCGTGAAGCGGCAGGGTGTCGTTTACAAGCTGAAAAAGATCGAATTTCGGCCAGTTATAAAGTTCTTTTTGGCCGGCTATAAAACCGCATATTTTTTCATTATAAGATGATGAATTCACTATATTTTTATACTGAATCAGATCTTCAAATGTGAGTTTATCAAGAATAATTACGATATCAATGTCGCTGTCATCGTTAGCTTCGCCGCGTCTGTAGCTTCCCTGCAGCCCGATAAATTTTATCCTCGTACCGAATTCGTCAAATAATTTTTTTGTAAACTCCTGCAACCATATTTCAATATCAAAACCCATAAAATTATTATAAAACTATTTTTTGTAAATTTCAACTAAAACACTTCTTAATATTATTTTACAAAAACTTGCCTGATAGTAATTATCAACTGGTACAATATTATTGTGAAAGATAAGAAGGAGAATAATATATGATACTTGATAAAGTAAATAGCCCCGGGGATTTAAAATGTTTAAATCTTGAAGAATTGAATACGCTTGCTGATGAAATGAGGGAATTTATTATCAAAAAAGTTAATGCGACAGGCGGGCATATGGGGCCTAATCTCGGTATATTAGAAACAACAATTGCAATGCATTATGTTTTTAATTCACCGGTTGATAAAATTGTTTTTGATGTTTCTCATCAATGTTACCCGCATAAAATTCTGACAGGTAGAAAAGAAGGTTTTACAAACCCTGATATGTATTTTAAATACACTGGATACACAGCCCCTGAGGAGAGTGAGCATGATATATTTAAAGTAGGCCACACCTCAACCTCAGTCAGCCTTGCATGCGGGCTTGCGAAGGCAAGGGATTTGAAAGGCGGATGTGAAAATGTTATAGCCTTAATTGGCGACGGCTCTTTGAGCGGAGGAGAAGCGTTTGAAGGACTTGATAATGCCGCTGATCTTGCCAGTAATATTATAATTATTGTTAATGATAATGATATGTCTATTGCCGAAAACCACGGCGGGTTATATAAAAATTTAAAAGAATTAAGAGAGAGTAAAGGTAAATGTGAATGTAATTTCTTTAAATCTCTCGGTTTTGATTATATTTATGTTGATGAAGGCAACAACATTCAAGAAGTTATAAAAGCTTTGCAAAAAGTAAAAGATATTAATCATCCTGTTGTTGTTCATATCAAAACACTTAAAGGTCATGGGTTAAAGCAGGCAGAACAGAACAAAGAAGCTTTCCATTGGATTGTGCCCGGTATGCTTGATGAACAACAATCTGCACCAACTGTTTTACCCGAAGATTACAACTCGGTGACAAAAGAATTTATAATGAAAAAAGCCCGGCAAGACAAAACTTTAGTTGTTGTCAATCCTGCAACTCCGGGGGTTCACGGTTTTGACCCTGAATTCAGACAAAAACTCGGCAGGCAGTATGTAGATGTCGGAATAGCTGAAGAACATGCAATTGCTTTTTCATCTGCACTTGCAAAAGCCGGTGCAAAACCTGTTCTTGCGATTATGACCTCATTTGTTCAAAGAACTTACGATCAAATTTCTCAGGATTTATGTTTGAATAATTCTCCGCTGACAATGCTTGTTTACTGGGGCGGGTTGTCTAATGCCGATGCGACACATTTAGGTTCATACGATATTTCAATGATAAGTAATATCCCGAATATTGTATATCTTGCACCTGCATCTAAAGAAGAATATCTTGCAATGCTTGAATATTCTTATAACCAGACAGAACACTCTGTAGCAATACGTGTTCCTAATACGGAACTTATTTCAACCGGCAAAAAAGATGATACTGATTATTCAATTTTAAATAAATATAAAGTTGAATACGAAGGCGAAAAAATTGCGATTTTAGGTCTGGGGAACTTCTTTAAACTTGCACAGGATGTAAAGGACGAAATCAAAACAAAGTTGAACATTGATGCAACTTTGATAAACCCGCGTTTTATAACAGGGACTGATGATGAATTGCTGGAAAATTTAAAGAAAAATCATCAACTTGTGATTACACTGGAAGATGGAATTCTTGACGGCGGCTTCGGTGAAAAAATTGCAAGATACTATGGTAATTCAGATATGAAGGTTTTGAATTTCGGCGGGAAAAAAGAATTTACTGACAGAGTCCCTCTTGAAGAATTATACCGTCGATATCATCTTACAAAAGAATTAATTGTTGATGATGTAAAAAATTGTTTGTAATTAATGAAAGCCCTTATTAAAATAAGGGCTTTCATATTTAAACTTTTTGTTTTTTATTCATAGGATTCCATGTATCTTCAAGGTTATTTTTTATAAGATTTTCATAAAATTTTTCTTTAAAATTCAGTAAATCTAATTGTTTTTTAGTTTCTTCCAGTTGTTTTAATGCTTTGGCTTTTGTCTGGTGAATAATTTCATAACGTTCACGGACAGTCGAATCTCCGATAATGCAAAGATCAATATATTTTTTAATTGCTTTATTTTCTGTGCCTACAGAACGGAGACATTTTACGATTTTTACCCACCCGAGATCATCTTCCGAAAATCTTCTTATATTATTGGAGTCTCTGGTAACGAACGGGAAAAAACCGCTTTTTGCCCAGAATCTTAATGTATGCTCAGACACATCCATTTTATCCGCTACTTCTTTGATGGTGTACATTAAATAAATTCCCTCCTTTCGCTGTAATTATAGCAGAAAAATTTTAAAAGTATTAATTATGTCCATGCGGCTTAGCCTTTTCGTCATAAAACAGTGAACACCCGTTTAGTAGCGTAATATTATTATGATTTTTAATATAATTATATGAAAATATATAAAAATTTGTGTATATGTGTCATAACTTTGATATTTAACGTAATTTATGCTTACGGAGATGATATACAGGTAGCGGATTTTAATGAACTTATAAATTCCAATCCACAGTCAGGCGATGTTATAGAATTTACTGATAATCTCAATTCCGATGCTTCAATTGGAAACCGTTTTTTGAATTTAAATTTGACTTTTGACGGAAATAATTACTATCTTAACGGCAACAATGATTTCAGCGGGTTTATATTAAATCAGGACAGTATATTCAACAATGTTGATTTCAATAATTGTAAAGGTCAGGAATATCAGGGTTCTGATTTTGCCGGGGCCCTTTTTAATTTTAATGGTAATATGAGAATTAACAGCTCAAATTTTTCGGGGAATTTTGTTAATGCAGGAGATACAGATTACGGTATAGGGGGTGCGGTTTATAATCTTAACACAGGTTTAATAAATATTGATTCGGCAAATTTTAACGGAAATTATGCGCATGGTGCGCTGGCTGCCGGCGGGGCGCTCGCAAACGGATTTTCAAATACGGATAATCCTGATATGAATATTTCTAACAGTATATTTGAAAATAACCATACACTGGGCGATTTAACATCAGAGGGCGGTGCTTTATTTAATAAAGGAACACTGAATATTTCGGATAGTATTTTTAAAAATAATTATTCCGAGAGCGGAGATGAAATGATTGATTTTTCATACGGGGGAGCAATTAATAATAACGGTTCAATGACAATTAGTAACACTGAATTCAGTGGAAATTACGGAGTAGGAGATGGTGTTGAGGGCGCAGTTCTTGGAGGGGCTATATATAATAGGGGAAATTTGACGATTGAAAACAGTACATTTAAGGAAAATTACACGCAATCTCAATTTTATGCAGAAGGCGGTGCAATTTATAATGATACCGGTGCCACAACAACAATAAAAAATTCTTTAATAGAAAATAACAGGGTGGATTCACAGGCTCAATTCGGTTACGGCGGGGCTTTGTATAATGCAGGAACATTTGTTATTGAAAATTCGACTTTAAAAGCTAATTACGACAAAGACGGTGAACTTAATGACATTTACAATACAGGTACAGTGGAATTTACAGGATCCGGCAAAACGAATATAGAAAGCGGTATTCGCGGTTTAGGAACGGTTACAAAAAAGGGGAGCGGAATTTTAAACTTAGGCGGGGTTAATGAGGATTATAACGGCACCTTTAATTTTGAAGCCGGAACAGTAAATCTTCTTGCAAACAGTTCATATTTTACTGCTTCTGATACAAATTTTTCCAACAACATTAATTTTAATATGCGAAACGGGGATATAAATAATATAAATTTCGGCAACTTAAATCTTTCGGGAAAAGCGAATATTTATGCAGATGTTGATTTTAACACCAATTTAATGGACAGGATTAATGCAAATTCAGTTTCAGGTAACGGACAGATAAATGTTGCCGGTTTATCTTTTGAAGGAACCCCGCAGAGCAGCTTTATTTCAATACCTTTTGCAGATAATGTTTTAAAAGACTACGTGCAATATACTCCGTCAACAATTCAAACACCTATATATAATTACAATGTAAGTTATGACAGTTCAGACGGTGATTTCAATTTTTCAAGGGGCGGGTTTAATTCTTCTGTATTTACTCCTGCGGTTGCAGCACAGCTTGCGGGATATGCTGTTCAGACGGAAACTTATAAAAATGTTTTTTCTAATCTTGATATGGTTATGATTTATCCGCCTGACAAACGAAAAACTCTATCTCTAAAAAACAAAAGTGCAAACAATTACGGCCAGTTTGCCTTTTCTCCGTTGTCATTTCCGGAAGAACGGCAGGGGATTTGGTTTAAACCTTATACAATTTTTGAAAAAGTTCATTTAAAAAACGGCCCTGATGTTTCAAACGTTGGTTATGGCAGTTTGTTCGGGGGAGAAAGCGAATTACGTTCTTTAAAAAACGGCTGGTATTATCTGTATGGTGCTTATGCATCTTATAACGGTTCGCATCAGACTTTTAACGGTAACAGTATTTATAATAACGGCGGACTTGTAGGTGCAGATGCCGCATTTTATAAAGGAAATTTTTTCAGTCTCTGGACGGCAGATGTAGGAGCAAATGCCGCAGAGGCGCAAACCAATTTTGGAAAAGATAATTTTGCAATGCTTAATACAGGGGTTGCGCAAAAAACAGGCTATAATATTGAGACTTTTGAAAGACGGCTGATTATCCAGCCAAGTTTGTTAACGGCTTATACATTTGTTAATACATTTAATTACACAACATCCTCAAATGTCAATATGAATTCAGACCCTTTGCATGCCATACAAATACAACCGCAGTTAAAGTTTATAGGTAATTTTAAAAACTATTTTCAGCCTTATATAAGTGTATCAATGGTATGGAATATAATTGATGACACAAGATTTTATGCAAACGATGTTTATCTTCCCGAATTGTCTATAAAGCCTTATGTTCAATACGGAGCAGGTATTCAAAAACGCTATGGAGATCGTATTACCGGTTTTCTTGAAGCAATGATAAGAAACGGCGGAAGAAACGGTATCGCACTATTGTTTGGTTTAAGAATAAGTCTGTAGCGTATTTTGTGTAATCGTTAAAAGAACACAAACAAATTATCCTTTTATCATTTTGTTAAACACAGTGCTGTTTGTAAAATTAACTTCCTGTGCCGGCGGTTTTATTTCTTCTGCCTTTATGGCAGCGCCGAATTGCTCTTTTTTATCTACTTCATAAGTCTTTATAGGACGTTTGCCTGTCAGGCGTTTCATAAAGTCATAGTATTTTTTCAAAAATCCGGTTGCATTATCCTGTTTTTCTTCAAGAGCAATTAACTGATCACGTGAATGTGTTCCGACAGGCACACCTACAGATTTTCTTGTCAGCCATTCTCCGATAGTTGTATTTGTCAGTGTAATCCAGCTCATGCCAAACAGAGATTTGTTGTACTGGCTTTTGAATGTGCTGTTAAATAAATCAATCAGCAGTGTTTGATAGAATAATCTTGAACCTTCCTGTACAAATCTTTCTTTGAATTTGGTTTTAGCGCCTTCTACATCATTGCCGTTTGATTTTAACATTACCATGTTGTAGTTATCTGTCATCAAGAACCATATTGTCGCTGCCAGTGCTGCTGTTTTTGCAAGGTTTGAAAGTTCACTGTTTGAAACATTTGACATTGTATCTACATTGAATGCTTTTAAGATATTATCTTTTACGTATGATTGGAATTTTTCCGGATTAAAATCTTTTCTTTGAGCTTCTTTTCCGATGTTTTCAATACTTTTTGCCAGAGCAGATATGTCACTGCCGCGTTTTTTTGACAATTTTACTTTATTCCCTCCGGCAATTGTTGTTATAGCATCATCTACAAATTTGTATGGCATTGTACCGTATTTCCATATGAATTTAAACGGTGCAAGGAAGAAGTTAACAAGCGGCTTAATGTTTTTGTCTTTAGCGCCTAAACTGATAGTTCCATCTGGATTTTGTGCTGTTTTTGCAACTGCTCTGTATTTTTCAGCGAGTTCCATGAAGCCGTTATCTTCTAAAACTTTTGTAATTTTGTCAAATTTTTCCTGAGAAATTTTGAAGTCTTTAATTTGGGTTATATCGTTATATTTTGAAGTAAAGAAGCCGGCAAATTTTTCCCAGGCATTATTGATTGCAGGGATTTTTCTTAATCCCTTTACTGCAAATCCGCCTCCGATAATTAATGCGAGAGCTTTTACGATTGTGTCAAATGAAAGAAGCGGTTTTTGATTTTTTTCTTTTTCTTCTTTTTTATTTTCTGATGCCTTAAACGATAAATCGGGTTGTATTTCAGCTTCGGGGGCATGGTTTTTGAGATTTTCGGCTCTGGCTTCTTCGGGGGTTAGTCTTGTAATATGTTTTCCGTTGATAACACGCGAGAACGCTTCTGTTGTTAATGTAGTTAGTGCTGTCATTAACATAATACCCATTTTAGAATTGTTTATTAATTTATTCAAAGCCCCTAAAGTTATGAGGGTTATGTAGGCATTGAAGCCTATTCTTGCCATTTCCTGTCTAAATCTTACTTTTTGTTCATGAGAAGCGGCATTTTTGTCATCGTCCATCATTCTTGAAAGGTTATAAGCGTCATTTGCAAGAAATATGGCAGGCGGCAGTCCTGAAACGAGTCTGTTTAAGGATCTTTCATGTTTTGTGTCATAGTTGCCTGTTGACGGATCAAACATTTTAACTGATCTCTGGAACAGTGCCGATGATATTTCTTCTTTTGATTTCCCTTTCAAATTTTTTGCTGTTTCAAAAAGTCCGCGTAGAGAATTTACTTCTGCATCAATTTTAGAGCGCTGTCTGATTCCTTTAAACAACGGAAGCTGGCGGGTTTTTGCAGCCCAGGCTTTAAAAGGTTTAATTTTTCCTATTAACTCTACTGTACCGTTTAAGATATCGGCAGGCAGAATTTTAAACGGATAAACCAATCCGTCCCAGATGAGCTGTGAAATTGTTTTTTTGTAAAACGTAATTTTGTCACCCTGAATTTTAACCATTTTGTTTGTTAGATCAGAGTTTATAATATGTTCGTAAAGATCCTGCCCGATTGATGTTTCTTTAATACCGTATTTGCCTGCTTTTTTGAAACCCATGTGCTGGCGCGAAAATTGCAGAAATTCACTTACGCTGTATTCAGCAGCAAATTTATATGCCGGAGCAAGTCTTAGCGCAAGGCCTGCAGCGGCAAGTCCGCCGAGCGTGTATAAAAGCGGCTTCATTTTATCTTCTTTTTTGGGCTTGTCATTTCCCCTAAAAGAAAGACCTTTAAAAGATAAATCATTTGAAATACTTTTTAAAGGTCTCTCGTTTAAATTATTTTTTAAAGACATGAACTCGGAAGCAACAGGAGGAACATGTTTTGGAGATAAATCTCCGGCTGATTTCTGCCTGTGTTTCACTACATCGTAGTGTTGTAATCTTCCTGTTATCATATCTTCTAATTCCTTCCCGTCATGTATTTTTAACTGAAAATAATTTTTTGACAAGACTAAGTATATACAAAATTTACAGTATTTAACAAATAATTAAATATGTTTAATTATATCTAAAATTAATGATTTAAATTTATTTTTTGCGATGTCGGCGGCTTCTATAACTTCCTGGTGTGAAAGTTTACTGCCTGATTCTGAGCTTGCGGCATTTGTTATACAGCTTATGCCGAGAACATTCAGCCCGCAGTAATTTGCAACTATTGCCTCCGGAACAGTTGACATTCCGACTGCATCTCCGCCAAGTTTTCTTATCATTTTTATCTCGGCCGGTGTTTCGTAGGAAGGCCCTGAATTGGCCCAGTAAACTCCCTCCTGTACAGCAATTCCAAGTTTAAGCGCGCAAGTTTTTGCAAGTTCTATCAGTGATTTTTTGTAAACTTCTGTCATATCGGGAAAACGTTCGCCGAGCGTATTGTCATTGGGGCCGATTAGCGGGTTTGCCCCCATATTATTTATGTGATCTGTTATGAGCATTAAATCCGCAGGTTTGAAGTTTTCATTGACAGCGCCTGCAGCATTTGTAAGGATAAGGGTTTTAATGCCGAGAGCTTTCATAACTTTAACAGGATAAGTAATTTCACCCATTGAATGTCCTTCATAAAAGTGGTTTCTTCCCTGCATCATAACTATTTTTTTGCCCATGATTTCCGCAAAAACCAATCGTCCTTTATGCCCCTGAACTGTTGATTTTATAAAGTTCGGTATGTCATTATAGGAAATTGCATAATCGCAGTATTCATCGGCAAGTTCTCCAAGCCCTGAACCCAGAATAATCCCGATTTCAGGTTTAAAATTTTCTGTCTTTTTTTTGATAAATTCTGTTGTTTTATTCATAACCCCTCATCTGCCATTCAAGCATTTTTGCTGCAATGTGCAAAAGATACAAAATACACAAAAATGCACAGAATTCTATTCAAACCCTGTGCATTTTTCGTCAAACTTAGCCTACTAATCTGTCATCATCGGCTTCTGCTGCTTTTACCATAATAGCATGCTCTACCGGATTTTCTTTTTTATAAGTAGTGTCAAAATTTTCTTCGAAATTGAAATCATCATGTGCTTTTTTAGCCTGATTTTCATCAACAAGCTTTTTGGCAAGCTCTGCAATTTCGTAAACCAGCTGGTATCTGTTGTCTGTGTTTTCGTTTAAATCCCAGGCAACTCTGATTATTTGATCCATCATAAGTTAAAACCTCACTTTTTGTTCTATTCTATAATATAATACAAAATTTTTTTTGGCAAGTGGCAAAAATTTGTGCATTGTTGTATAATCGGTTTATGAAAATATTTGAGGGTATCCATAAATATATTTTACTGGAAGCGGGTGTATGGTTTCTTATACTGTGTGCGGTTGTTGCAGGAGTAAGAATTCATTATTATAACAATGAAAAACAGCTTGTAACTTATCAGATTTTTATGCCAGATGTTGACGGACTTATTGTTGGTTCGCCGGTGAAATTTATGGGGGTTCAAATAGGTTATATAGATAAAATAAAAATTGTTTCAAATGATGTCTATCTAAAAATTGTTGTAACTGATAAGGATATAGAACTGCCTAAAGGTTCAATTGCAACTGTTGAATTTAACGGGATGGGCGGGTCAAAATCTCTTGAAGTGTATCCGCCTACAAAAGAAAGTTTAGCTATGAATAAGCTGATTGTTGTTCAAAATCCAAAAAGACTACATGATTCTCTGGGGTTGTTAAACGATATGTTTGACAAAATAGGTTCAATTAGTACGAAATTGTCTTTTTTTGCAAGAGAAACAGGAGTAACAGATATGAGCAGCGGAATTCATACATCAGAAATTCAAACAAATATGACTGCATTTGATAAATTAATGAAAAGTATTTCTGATATAAGAAAAGAAGGGGTTAAATATGGACAAGACAAAAGTAAGAATAATTAATAATCCTGTTGTACTTTTAAATTTATGCACAATGAGAGATAAAAATACGGACAGTCAGGGGGTTAGGATTGCGACACGAAAGATTACACGCTGCCTTTTGTACGAAGCCGCAAAAAATCTTCCGCTTGTTGATAAAGAGATTACAACACCGCTTGCAACTTTCACCGCGAAGACGGTTGATCCTGATATTAACCTTATTATTTCTCCGATATTGCGTGCAGGGCTAATCTTTACGGATGAAGCAATTGATATTCTGCCACAGGCATGTATAAGACATATCGGAATGTACAGGGATGAAAAGACTTTAAAGCCTGTCTGGTACTATAACAAAGTCCCTATGGAAGCGCCGAATCCCGAAAAATTCTATATTTATATAACTGATCCTATGCTTGCAACGGGAAATTCTCTAATAGAAGCGATAAAACTTTATGCTGATAAAGGAATTCCGATTGACAATATTAAAGTAATTTGTATAATTGCAGCTCCTCAGGGAATTGAAAATATTCAAAAACACTATCCGGATATTGAAATTATAACAGCAGCCGTAGATGATCATTTGAACGAAAAAGGCTACATAGTCCCTGGCATGGGCGATGCCGGAGACAGAATTTTTAATACTTAGTTTGGAATTGTAAATAAATATAAATTTTTAACGGTATATTTTAAAGAATTTTTGAAATGTACCGTTATTTTTTATGTGTGTAAAAGAGGTAATATTTTATGGAATTTCAAATTACAGGTGTAGGCTCAAAGGCTATATCCGAAACAAAAGATTCAGATAATATTGAGCAAAGAAAAAAAGATGCCCGTGCAAGAGGTGAATATATTGTTACGGTAAGCGGCGATGAAAAAGGTCTGACGGCTATTGCCCGCAGATTTAATATGTCTCTTTCCGAATTTAAAAATATGACAGGACTTGTTAAAGATGCGCTTGCAAAAGGACAGGTTATAAAAAATGTCCCGCATGCAAAAATTCCTGATGGTAAAGGTTTAAAATATATGGCAGAACAAAACGGAATGACTCTTGAACAGTTTCTTGCGTTAAATGGTATAGATAAAAATTACAAACCTTCAAAAAATGAGTATTTTTATGTTTATCCGCAAAAAGAGAAAAAGCCTGTGCCTGTCCAGAAGAAAAGTGCTGCAAAATCAGAAGCACCTAAAAAATCTGCGTCTGCTGCACAGGTTAAAGCTCCGCCGAAACCTGCCGCAAAATCTCCGTCACCTGCCCAAATAGCTGCCGATATTCATGATGCTGTATGCTCAAATTACGGAGCTGTCGGCAAAGAAGATTTTAATAAGGCTTTTTTGAAAATTAATGATAAAAACGCTGCTCAGGTTATAAAAGAGTATGATAAAATTACAAATTCAAAGGAATCTCTGATTAATGCGATTTGTTCGGAAATTGCAAGTACGCAAAATATAAGAAAAGATGCCGTAATGACACTTTATGATAATCTTGCAAAGCAGACAAAAGCTTCTACACCAAAGCAGCGTCAGGAATTTAAAACAGAACTTGATAAAGAATTCGGAAAAATTTTCGGCATGGTAGATACCGAAAAAATGGATGCTGTTATTGATAAAATGATTAATAGCAAACAAGCTAAAGCGCAAACTACGGTTAAATCAAGCAATATTGTTTCAAAACCGGAATTTTTACAGTCTACAAACGGCGGCAAAAGCAGAGATATTGTCCCTGAGACATTAACAGTTATAAAAGATAGGTCAGGTAACTGCGTAACTGCAGGAACTTTAAGGAAATGGGCTTTAGCCGGCGGTAAAAATGATCCCGGATTTTCTAAAGTAAAAGACCCTTATCTTGTAAGACCTTTGCCTAACTATAATACCGAAACAAAGAAAATTGAGGCAGTTACAGAGTTGAGAGAGCCGACTGCAAAAGGCGATCTTGACGGTAGGTTGATAATACTTAACCCCGGACATGGAGGATATCAGCAGAAAAACGGGGCATTTGACCCGGGAACTGTTCTTTCTGTCAAAAATGCAGAGGGCGAAGAAATGCCTATTGAAGAATGGCGAGTTGCAGAAAGTTTTGTTAATAAACTTTCGGATAAATTAAGGAACAGGGGCGCAAAAGTCGTATTTGTTTCAGGTGCTGTTCAAAACGGCGGAATGAGTGCACAGCGCTATATTGAAAATATGCTTGCAGGAAATAAAGGCTCTGATGAAGTACGGGCTGCTATGAAAAATACGGATAAATCGGATATGCTGTTTTTATCCGTCCATGTTGAATCCGCAAAACAAAATCCTTCGAAGAAGATGTGTACTGTCAGATACACAAAGGATATTGATAAAAAATTGGCAGAAAATATTAACAAGCATGTAAATAAAGGATTTATGGCTTTAACTCCGGATGTTGAACAAGATGGTCTTTATGTAAACAGAGCAACAAAAGGCATTCCTTCTTCACTGCTTGAAATAGGCAATATCGCAAATGAAAGTATAACAAATTCCCTCCTTTCAAGCTATGACCAGAACAAATATATGTCCTGTGTTGCCGATGCGATAGCAGAAACCATAAATAATTAAGGTATAAATAATGTTTGGTATATGGAAATTTATAACAAATTTGTTTGGAATTTCTTCAGCTGAGAAATCAGAGAAAAATTCTTCACAACAGGCGAAAAAAAAGATTATTGTGTATTGTAAGGTCGTCAAACCCGGAGATACTCTTTATTCTATAGCAAAAGCATACGGTGTATCGGTTGAAGCTTTGAAAGAAGCAAACGGGTTAAAAAGTGACGTAATTTCTGTGGGGCAAAAACTCAGACTGCCCGAAAAATCATCTAAAACAATTTTTCCGTCAGTAAAAAAGACGGATAATTCAGGTTTTCAAATGTACAGGGAAATTTCCGATGAAGAAATAGCAAACAGAAATGAGTATAATAAATATATAAAAACAATTAAAAATCCGGATTATACCGTTAAAAAAGGAGATACTGCCGGAGCAATAGCCGAAAAGTTCGGAGTTTCATCCGATGCTGTTCTGGAATTAAATAAATTAAATGAAAAATCTTTGCAGGTCGGACAAAAATTAAAAATTCCCGACAGGCAGGTGCCTGTTAATATTAAAAATCTTAATGATGTTGCAAAAGCAACCGGCTTTTCTATTGAATATTTAAAATCTCTGGAAAAATTGGAAGAAAAGCATAATAAAATGTATATGGATAAAAATGGTGTTAAAACAATCGGCATAGGGCATGTTATAAAAAATGACGAATTAAAAAAATTCTCCGGCAGGCAAATTTCAAATGCTGAAATATACACTCTGCTGGCTGAAGATTTGCTTGAGAGAAAAGAAAATATTCAAAGATCTCTCGGAGCCGGAGCCTATAAAAAAATGCCGCAGCCTCTTAAAGATTCTGTGATGGATTTTGTTTTTAACAGGGGCGAAACGGTTTTTGAAAATAAAAAAGAACTTGTTGATGCATTAAAAAAAGGAGATTATAAAACAGCTATTTGTGAAATGGATACGGATTATTCAACAATACGGTTTTCTTCCCCTGCAGAATTAAAAGAATATTTGTCAAAATTCAAAGACAAAAGATGTTTTGTTGTTGAAAAAGATGGCAAAACTTTGAGAAAATATTTAAGCGGGTTGAATAAAAGAAGGCTCTATGAGATTTCCAATGCCTGTAAAATTTATAACGGTAAAGTTCCGCAGGAGATTTTAAATTCTGCACAGAATATTTACAACCGCGGATTATATTTTATGGGGATAGAAGCGCATAACGGCACTATTCCAAAATCTTCATATCAAAATGTTAAAGTTGAATATAATACTCAGGTTGAAAAATGGTTTAATGGAAAGCTTAAATTGAAATAATTATTTCCCCGACTTTTTCGCCATGAAGCGTTAATATATCTTTATTGAATTCAATGTCAGCCCAGTGAAGATTTTTTAATATTTGTAAAACGACAAGTTCGCGGGCTTTCATATCACAATCGCATATTTTAACGACAAATGCTTCATTTGTAATTGTATTAACTACAACACACAGCCCGCCTGCTCCGACTTTTGCAATTATGCCTGTGGAATTTTGCATTATTTTAGTATCAGTTCTGTCCTCTCCGCCGATAATGTAAGGGTGATTTAAAAATGCATTTTTAATTTTTTCATATTTATCATTGCAAAATAAATTTAAATAGCCGTGAAGTATATTTTCTAACGGCATTGACATAATCGGCACCCCGCACCCGTCTGTTGTTAGCGGATAATCTTTATTTAAACGGCAAAGTTCATGTATTTTTGATTTAATTGTCTTTTGAAGCGGATGCTCTTTATCATCGTATGTTTCTAAATCCCAGTTGTTCATTTTGCACAAACCAAGCATCATAATATGTTTACCGGAGCAGTTATTCTGTAAAATATCTACAGAATCTCCGTTAAGAAGCATTTTTGTCTGTTCAGTCTTTGATAACGGTTTGTGAAGCCCGCATTTTAGATAACTTTTGTCAAGACCGATTTTGTCAAGAAGTTTTTGTGCTGTTTTTATATGAATTTCTTCTCCGGCATGTGATGCACAACAGATTGCAATTTCTTCTTCTGCCATAGCATAAAATTTATCCATCCCGAAATCAATTATTAAACTCGCCTGCAGAGGTTTTGCACAGGATCTAAGGTAAAACGGATAATTTTTAGCATCACCGGTAAAGTCAAAAGCTCTGTTTTTATCTGATAAAACTATAAAGCCGTAATGTTCCTGATCTACAAGCCCGTCTCTTTCGTATTCTATTAATAATTCAGGTTCTGTATTATTATTGTGCTGCATTTCTTTTTACAAGTTCCAAAAGCTGGAGCAATTTTCTTTTCAGCTTTATATTTTCATTTTTTAACGTGTTAATTTCATCTTGATATTTCTGGCTGTCATCTGCAAAAGTTGTTTCAGGTGTAGGCACATTTGTATAATCTAAGATAAATCTTTTCTTAGCTTCATCTTTCAGGGCAAGAACAGCTTTTAAATCTTCTTCTTTCAAATATCCGAGAGAAATCAGAATTTCTCCGAATTTTTTCTGCTGCCCGCTCTGGATTGAATCTCTTTGAGCGAGTATTGCCTGCTGAAGCTGATCTACAGTCAATTCGCCTTTCTGTTTAAAATATTCTCCCGTGCGGAATTTACCGGCAATGAATCCTGCCATGGCATGGATTTCTTTTGATTCAGGAGTTTTAATAAAGCTTTGTTCAAGACAAAGTTCATAGTATTTAGCAGTTTCTTCCATTGAAAGGAATGAGTTAACGGCTATTTCAAGCATATTGTATTCGTTTGCGCAGTTTTGGAGAAAATTGTAAAGATTATTATCAAAACCGCATTTTCTCTCCATTAATTCAGTTTTTCCTTTAAATGTAAGTGTTGGAACGAATGTTGCAAAAATATCATTCGGATTATTTCGCAAAATATTTTCACATTCCATATCCTGCATTTCTTTTAAAAGTTTAAGGTAAATATACTGCTTTATCCAAAAAGGTACAGCAAGAACTTTTTCCAAAAACAATTCTAAAATGTTCTTTTTCAAATCAACCTCTCAAAATTATCAATATATTTTATTATAACATATTTAATATATTTATTCAAGCCTTAGATTATTTATCTATATTATACGTACGGCGGATTTATTTATTCTTCTTTATGCTATTGATTTTAGGAGTATAAAATTGTATTATAAATTTATAAAAAGGAGATTACTTGTATGGAAAAAGAGATGAAAAAGAAGACAGCAATTGCCGTTATTTCGATTATCGGTATAATTACAACAATTAAGCTGGCAATAATATATTATAATGCAAATTTTAATCCGTATGCGCTGGCAAGCTTTTGTTCGGTTAATGATTTTATAGACTGTGACGGTATTGCCAAGACTTCGGAATCACAATTTTTCGGTATTCCTTTAGCATACTGGGGCTTATTCTTTTATGCTTTTATTTTTCTCATGCTTTTTGCTCCAAAACTTAAAAATTATAAACTGCTGAAATTTTTGGAAGTGTTTAAAAATCCGCTTGATTATATTGCGTCACTCGGATTACTGGCATTTATTATTTCGATTTCTCTTTTATGCATAAGTTTGTTTGAAATACAAAAATTATGTGTTCTGTGTGCATTTACTTATATATTGAATCTTTTAATCGGCTGTATTGCAACGGATTTTGAAAACGACGGGTTTATTCATTCTATAAAACAGAGTTTTACGGATTTTATAGATGCTGTTAAGATAAAAAAATATCTTATCGCATTCATAATTGTGCTGGCAGCAGCTGCAAGCTTTTTAACTTACACAACTGTGTCTTATAAATTTACTCCGCAGGTAAAACATCAGTTAAAATTTAAAGAATTTGTTCATGCAAAACGTAATAAATATGCCGTAAAAGGTAACATTTTGGGAGATAAGGATGCAAAAGTCCTTGTTTATATATATTCAGATTACCAGTGCCCGATATGTTATGCGCATAATATTATGATACATAAGCTTGCAAAAGAAATGAAAGGAATAAGAATTATTCATAAAAACTATCCTCTTGATACTGATTGTAATGTTTATTTGCAGTCACCATTCCATCAAGGTTCCTGCGTGGATGCAAGGTATGCAATTGCTGCAGAAAAACAGGGCAAATTGTGGGAAATGAATGATATTCTGTTCCAGCACAAACCGCAGACTGAACAGGATATACTTAAACTTATTAAGAATAAAGGGTTTGATGTAGATAAATTGCGTGAAGATGCAAACAGTCTTGAAACATACGGGCAGTTAAATGATGAAATTGACAGCGCTCATAAAAAAGGTATAAACGGTACTCCGACTACAATGATAAATAATGATGCATTTGTCGGGATTAAACCATTTGATGAATATGTGGAGTGGGTGAAGAAATTTGGAGCAGAAGAAAGATAAAATAGTATTGCACGCATGCTGCGGTATATGTTCCGGATATCCTGTATCTTTTTTAAAAGATGCGGGATATCAGGTTATTGTATATTTTTATAACCCGAATATTTATCCGGAGTATGAATATTTAAAGAGACTTGATGCGGAAAGAAAATTGTGCGCGCATTTTGGCTGTGAGCTTTATGAGGAGAATTATAACCCTGACGAATTTTATAATGCCGCCGCAGGTTTGGAAGAAGAACCCGAAAAAGGCAAAAGATGCGACAAATGTTTTGAACTGAGACTTACAAAAACTGCTGAATTTGCGAAATCACGCGGTATTGATAAATTTACAACATCAATTGTGATAAGTCCGCATAAGAATTTTGAGAAATTAACGGAAATAGGTGAACGTGTTGCTAAAGAATACAATCTTCAATATATGCCTTATAATTTCCGAAAACAGGACGGTTTTTTAAAAACTAATAAAATTTCACGCGGACTGGAGCTTTACAGGCAAAACTACTGCGGATGCAAATTTAGTTTAAGATAAATCATATATTTACACTATGATTATTAAAAAAAATATTATATAATAAAATAGAAGGTTGATTTTGAAAAAAAAATTATTAAAAGAATATAAAAAGGACGTATGTATGATTAAAAAAATAGTTCCGGTTTTGGTATTATTAGCGGCATTGAATTCAATGTATGTATGCGCGGCGGGAATAGATAAACTCCCTCCGATAAATTCTTCAAATAATAACAAACTGCAGCCAAAAATTGACGGTAAAAATGCAGCTCTTGAATTGGATCAGAATACTGTTTATTACCCGAATGCAAATATAAAAAGTGTGGTCTCAAAATATAAATCAGGCAATTATTCCGGATGTTTGCAGGAACTTTTTTCATTAGTTCAGAAAGATCCGTCAAATGCTCTTGCATATTATTATATGGCTATGGCATACACGCATATTGATATGCAGGAGTCGGCCGTAGAAGCTTATGAAAAAGTTATAGCGCTCCAGCCGAATTCATATCTTGCTGATTACGCAGAAAAAGGACGTGATTGTTTGATTGGCGGACCGGCATGTATTGATTCTGTTGAAAATGTCCCTCAAGAAGAATTAACAGAACTCGATAAATTTATTAATGCACCTTATGGCGACGGGCTTGCTCCGGAGTTGAGCGATCAGGTTAAACAAAAAGAATTGACAAATATCAGAGAAACTATCAACAAAAAAGAAGAATTAGAAAATCATGATATTCAAAAAATTAAACATTTTGACCAGAAGCACAGTGATCAATCCTCTTATGCGGAAAATGATAAAATTGCTCAGGTAAGCGATGAAGAAATTTTAAATGCTATAAAAACATTAAAAGATGCAGGTGTGAATGTAACTGTCCAATCTGATAATCCCTATGCTCAAATGGTACAGTATCAGGATCCTAAAATGGCAGAGATGAGCATGCTTCTCGGGAATAACAATAACAATTCAAATAATATGATGAATATGCTTCCAATGCTGATGTCTCAGGCTAAAAAAGGCGAAAATATTGATCCCCGTGTAATGCAGGCAATTATGATGAATTCAATGATGCCTGATTTTGGTCTTACAAATAATAACGATAATTATTAATATATGATTGCAGAATACAAAAAAGCTAAAGAAAAATTGTTGACATCTCTTGATGCAGGATGTCAGCAATTTTTTATAAAAAAAGGTTATGTTCTTGAAAACGCTTATTGTGAGTTGTTGTCTGATAGATTGGAAAAAGCGGAAAATCTGTTTTTGACTCTAAAAGATAACGATATAAGGGCTCGCTGGGCATACTTTATGATATCAATGATAAAGGAGAATATTAAAGAATATCCGTCTTATTTTGAACTAAGAAATTTTCTTGAAATTGATTTAAATATCATGCTGCATTATTTTAAAGGTGATTATGTTGAAAAGATAATAAGATATGCCGATTTTATGTTTACAATTAACCCCGAAGTTCACAAATATATAGGCAGAGTCTTTTATAACAACGGTTATATTGAACAGGGAATGTTTTTTCTGGAGCGCGCGAAAAATTATTTTTATCATGACCCTGAATTACACTATCTTCTTGCCTATATATATTACAATAAGAATGATTTTCAAAAGTGTGAAAAAGCACTCAATGATTGCCTTTATGTACTCCCTAAATATTTCCCAGCTGAAAATTTGCTAAAAAAGATTAAGAGCACAGCTGTATAAATTGTTTGCAAAAATTGTTCGTGTTACACTTATTCGGTAAAATATTAAACAGGAGAAAATTATGATTATAATAATGGAGCGCAATGCTACCAAAGTTCAAATTCAAAAAGTTATAGATTTACTTAAAGATAACGGATTTGATATAAGATTAAATCAGGGGCAGATTCATACCGTTATCGATGCAATAGGTGATAAAACAACTATTACCCCCGGACGTGTGGCTGCTTTTGATGGTGTAAAAGAGGTTAAAATTATCAGAGAACCTTTCAGATTGGCATCAAGAGACAGAAAACCTGACGATACTGTTATAGAATTTGCAAATGGTGTAAAAATCGGTGGCGGAAATAAACCGGTTGCCATGATAGGTCCATGCTCTGTCGAAAATGATTATGACGGGCTGTTAAAGGTTGCGCTTGCCGGAAAAGAGATGGGATGTGAATTTTTGAGAGGCGGAGCGTTCAAACCAAGAACTTCACCTTACGATTTTCAAGGATACGGCGAAAAAGCTTTAAAGTACATGAAAAGAGCAAGTCTCGAAACAGGACTTTTAACTGTTTCCGAGGTAATGGATGCTTGTGATCTGGATATGATGTGTGAATATATTGATGTCTTGCAAATCGGTGCAAGAAATGTCCAGAACTTTAAATTATTGCATGCAGTCGGAAAATGCCGCAAGCCGGTTATTTTAAAACGCGGGCTTGCAAGTACGATAAGAGAATTTTTGCTCGCCGCAGAGCATATCATGTATAACGGAAATCCAAATGTTATTCTTTGCGAACGCGGAATAAGAAGCTTTGACAGTGCTTTTACACGTAATGTTATGGACATTGCATCAATTCCGGTTATAAAGAAATACTCTCATCTGCCCATTATCGTTGATCCAAGCCATGGTACAGGGCAGCGATATTTGATTGAGCCTATGGCAAAAGCGGGTTTGGTAGTAGGAGCTGACGGAATTATGATTGAAGTTCACCATGATCCTGAAAATGCTTTGTCTGACGGTAAACAGAGCCTGCCTATTCCGATGTTTAAAGAGGTTATGGGAAGGATTAATAAATTTAACAACAGACTGCATTATGAAAAAACGTGTTTGTCTGCTAATGTTGAAGGATAAAAAAATAGCTGAATTATAATTCAGCTATTTTTTTATATAGTTCAATTTGTTTGTCTGTAATATTTTTTGGAATTACAATTTTGATTTTAGCATTAAGATTGCCGTATCCGCCGCCTTTTTTCGGAAGTCCGAGACCTTTTAGCCTTAAAGACTGTCCGGAAGAAGTTTTTGGCGGAATTTTAATACTTATTTTCCCGTGAAGTGTTTCTATTTCTTTTTTTGTCCCGAGAACAGCCTGCGGCGGTGTAATTTCTATTTCTCTGGTTAAATCTGAACCGCTGACTTCATAATCTTTGTCTTTAATATTTATAATAAGGTACAAATCACCTTTTCTGCCGTACGAATCAGACTTGCCTTCTCCTTTAATTCTTACTTTTTGACCTTCTGTTATATCAGGCGGAAGTTTTACTTTAATTGATTTCGGTTCGGATTTAAAGCCTGTCCCTCCGCATTCGCTGCAATATCCTCCGCTTCCGGAACATTTCCGGCAGTGTTCTATACTGCTGAATTTTACGTTAATTGGCTTTTGATCAAATATATCTTTGATTGTTACGTTTAAATTCATCGTAATATCGAGGTTTTCGGCTTTTGGCTCCCGTGATCTTCTTCGTGAAGTTCTTTGCTGTTGTGCGCCGGTATCGAAATCAAATCCGCCAAAGTTCATCCCTTGAGTTCTGGCTCCGCCCCCCATCATATCTCCGAATAAAGAGCTGAAAAAGTCGGAAAATCCACCAAGATCCTGTCCGTTAAAGCTGAAACTTTGATAATTGCCGCCCTGACCGCCGCCAAAACCAAATTGTTCAAATCCGGGAGGCGGTGTATAACTCTGTCCTCCCTGCCAGTTTGAACCTAAGCTGTCATATCTCTGTCGTTTTTGTTTGTCGCCTAAAACTTCATAAGCTTCATTTATATCTTTAAATTTACTTTCAGCTTCTTTTGTTTTGTTAACATCAGGGTGGAATTTCCTTGCAAGTTTACGGTAAGCTGATTTTATTTCAGCATCTGTAGCATCTCTTTTAACACCTAATATGTCATAGTAATCTTTATATTCCATTTCAGTATCTCCTATTCATATGATAATATAAAAAATCAGAAAACCCTTAATAATTAATTATTTTTTAAGAAATGAGCTGGATATAAGTCTCTGTATAAACACTTGAAATTTCAGTAAAAATATTTTATACTTAATATATCGGTAAAAAAAGGAGTTGAGCTATGAAAGGATTATTAAGAAATGTAAACTTCGGGGGGGGGGCAACTCTCGGCTAATCGGATGTCAGGAAGTCCGG
>CALURE010000006.1 GCA_944323095.1 Candidatus Gastranaerophilales bacterium | reverse complement strand
TTGCTATAAATAAATATTAAGATTTAATTAAAAAAAATTATAAAAAATTAACCCAGTTTACACCAAATATGCGTAATATTATCATACTGAACTTGTTTTACAAAGCGAACCAATAGTTTTGTAATCCTGAATTTATTTCAGAATCTTAAAAATTTTAGTGAGCCTGTCCTTACGAAGGCAGCATCTTGATATAGATTCCGAAACAAATCTGTTCTGGCGGGAACGCATACGCTTATCCCACCCTACGTGTCTGATTATCAGAAGACCGGAAGTTCAGAGGGCAGGAAGGCAAGCTGGTATCGATACTTCGCACGAAAGTAAAACTTATTTGCTGGCTCTACCCGCATTGGGACATTTTGCACGAAATCATAGATTTTGGCAAAAGCAGCCAAACAAGTTCAGAGCCTGCCCTGAATTTATTTCAGGGATGACGATTGCGGCTATTTCTAGTGTAAATTGCGATATAAGAACCCATTCTATGTATTATCAGTTAAATGCGTTAGGAAAATCAACTTTTTTTAACAATTCTGTTGATAATTTTAAAGCTCTTTCATGAAATTCCGGAATTTTTTGAAAACTTATACACATTGCAATCATTCGCAACATTTCTTTTCTATATGGAATTAACAAATTTTTTTCTTTCGCATACTCATAAATCCGGTAAAATATTTTAAACATATCCTCACACCGCTCCGGATGACCTGCAGAAATACCGGTCAGAGCTGAATTGCCTCTGAAATTATAAGTATATAAAGTTTCATTTATGTAATAAACTTTTTTTAACTGCGTAAAAAACTTAAAATTAAATTCAGGACATTGAAAATACAACCCCTCTGTAAATTTTAGATTTAAATTTTTTAACGCATCTTTTTTATATACTTTATTCCAGATGTAAGCAGGAAAATCAGAAATATTATCAGGAGTTACGAGAAAATATCCGCTTTTGCCGAGATAATTTGAACATCCGCTGTAATGTTCATAACGGTTATCTTTTTCAACATGAACATTGTAGTCAAAACAAAAACTGTCGGCCTGTGGCCGGGAAGATACTGCTTCATCAAGAATTTTAAAAGTATTGAGCGAAATAACATCATCACTGTCTACAAAAAAAATATAACTTCCCCTGGCCTGCTCCATTGCATAATTTCTCGCAAAAGACACCCCTCTGTTTTCCGGAGTGTTAAGTATTTTCAGCCTGTCATCTTTGAAAGAACTCAGTATCTCAAAAGAATTATCAGTACTGCAGTCATTTATGCACAAAACCTCCATATCACTATAATCCTGATTTAAGATAGACATAAGGCAGTTCTCTAAATAATTTTCCACATTATACACTGGAACTATAACGGAAAATTTACACATTTTTGCCCTCCGTTTCTATCTCAATTGCTTTTTGCATACATAGCACCTGATTATAATAATTTTTGAATGCCATATAAACATCTGCAAGAGTCCACCAGTACAACGCAATTTTACTCATTTGCGGCTCTGCAGATTTTAAGATTTTCAAACTTTGATCCGGCTGTCTTAATTTTTTTAAATATATATCTGAAATGCTTAATATAAATATACTGTTGCCGGTAAGATTATAAATACGCTCACAGATTTTTATAGCATCAATATAATTGCATTCATCTATAAGACTTTTAAGATATATTTGATACCTTGTTACCAGAATTTTTTTTATTTCAAACAGCTTTTCAAAACATTTTAAATCTTTTGAAAGTAATGACAGATCATGCGTTTCATTATTTAAAACACTCAGCGAATTTTTATCCCAACAGGTAGAAGTCTCAAGAACTTTCTTTCTTAAGCACGTACCTTCATTAATAATATCCAGATAGCATTTTTCAAATTCGGAAAAATCAGAATATGTATTATTTTTCAAATTTTCAATTTTCTTTTCCAGCTTTACCAGACTGTGTTTTACAATATAAAACTGTAATTTATCTGTAATTATACTTATAATTTTCATAAGAGATTAAAACATCATTTTTATCTATATTGTTTTTTATACTAAACTGAGCCATTGTGTCAATGGTATAATCTATATTTAAATATTTCAATATATAATGGTATTCCGGTCTGTTGTTGTAATCGTGCATAACAATTTTAACATCCTTTCTGCAATTGAGAATTGTCTGCAAAACGCATGCTACACGGAAACGTCCGTCTATAAATACCAGTCCGTAATCATTTTCAAACTTTTCAAAAACTTTTTTTGAATAATCCGGAAACAATTCTTTTTGACTCTCCTCAACAGGCACACCCCACTCACCTGTTTTGCCTGTATTGATATATTCAAAATAAAGCCTTTTCTCATCTAAACCCTGCTGTATTAAACTGAAAGTCTTTAAATTATCAATCCAATTATTATCCGATTCGACAGAAACAATTTTTTTACATCCTGACATCAAGGCCAAAAATGTCGACCCTCCGCTGCCAAATTCCAAATAATTTTCAGCTTCAATCAGACAGCCTGTTAAAAAGTTTTTTTCGTTCAAACTAAGCCTTAAAGGGAAATCATTTTCACTTCTGCCTGTTTTGTTTTTTATTTTTTTTATATATGCAAAGTTCATTTTTGATACAAGCTTCTCCTGAATTGATATTAAAAACTATTATAAAGATAACATGTTTAATTCTTTTTATCAATATAAATATTATTCATTGTTTGAAACAGAATATACAAAAAAATACCATTTCCCATATAAATCCAAATAATACTTATTAATCATATTTGCACAATATAATACCTTATTCACACCAATTTTAGGATTAAACAGACGAAATAAAGATTTATAAGTGATATGTCGGAAAATATATTTTAAGGAGTTGATATGAACAATACACCTGTAAAAATATTATTGGTAGAAGATCAAAAACTTATCCGCGTAGGTCTGAAGTCCCTATTTGAAGGTCAGGATGAAATAATAGTAGCATCAGAAGCGCAAAGCGGCAAAGAAGCTGTTGAAAAGTTCCGCATTGAGCATCCTGATGTAATATTAATGGATATCGGTCTGCCGGATATTTCAGGAATTAATACAGCGAAAAAAATTCTTGAAATTGACTCTAAAGCCAAAATAATTATTTTAACATCACATTTAAGCGAACAGGAAATTATGGATGCACTCCATGCAGGGGCCTGTGCTTACGTATTGAAAGACATAAGCACAGATTACCTTAAAATGATAATTAAAACCGTACGTGAAGGCGCAATGTGGCTTGATCCTCAGGTAGTCCCGATACTTAGAGAAAAAAACTGCGGCATAATACCGCCGCGGCAAATGTCAAGAGCAATGTTTAAGGAGCAGCATGCAAACCTTACTCAGAGAGAATATGAAGTGTTAAAACTTGTTGTTGACGGGTTATCTAACAGCGAAATTGCACAGGAGCTTACTATATCCGAACACACCGCAAAAGCGCATGTTTGCAATATTATACAAAAGCTTGTCGTTGATGACAGAACACAGGCCGCCGTCAAAGCTCTTAAAGAAGGATTGGTATAACCGTTTTTTATTTTGGTCATCCCGAACCTGGTTCGGGGGCTATATAGAAATGCTGAAACTAGTTCAGCAGGACGTTTTTTCCAATAGTTAGTGTAAACTGCAATATAAGTACTAAAACCGGCTCTTGTAAAATTTAAATCTTCTGTTATATAATATTTCAGGTATTATGAGAGGACTTACAAGATGAAAACAGGGATATTTACTAATTTTAAGGGAGATTTATTAGGCGGAATAACCGCAGGAGTAATAGCATTACCGCTTGCAATAGCTCTCGGAGTTTCAAGCGGACTAGGTGCAGCTGCAGGAATTTACGGCTCCATAATTGTCGGTATGCTTGCGGCAATCTTTGGCGGCACTCCTACTCAAATTTCAGGGCCGACAGGCCCGCTAACCGTTGTGGTAGCATCAGTTGCCGCTGTTCACTCGGATAATCCGAATTTAATTTTCGCCGCAATTCTCTTGTCAGGAGTGTTTCAAATTGTACTCGGGATTTTTAAAGTCGGCAAATTAGTAAATTTTATACCATATCCTGTAATATCAGGTTTTATGAGCGGTATCGGCGCAATAATAATTCTTCTCCAGATAAATTCATTTCTCGGATTGGAATTTACAGGCACTCCTGTTGAAGGGCTTATAAATGCGGTAAAATCTCTGCCAATGGCAGATGTTCATACCGTAATACTCGGTATTATAACTCTGTGCATTGTATTTTTTACCCCGAAAAAAATTGCAAAAATACTTCCGCCGCCGCTTATCGCACTTGTTCTCGGGACAATAATTGCAGTTGTGTTCAATTTTGATGTGAAAACTATAGGAGAAATCCCGAGAAGTTTCCCCAATTTAACATTTCCGGCATTTAAACTCTCGGAGATTGAAACAATTATTCCTATAGCATTAACGCTTGCGGTTTTAGGTTCAATTGACTCACTTCTGACTGCGCTTGTTGCAGATTCTCTTACAAAAACAAAACATCATTCCAACAGAGAACTTATCGGGCAGGGGATAGGCAACATCGCGGCAGCATTATTCGGCGGTGTTGTTTCATGCGGTGCAATGATGAGAACGGCCGTAAATATTAAAAGCGGCGGCAGGACAAGACTGTCCGGAGTAATACATTCATTGCTGCTGATTATTATAATTGCATTTTTTGCTCCTGCAGCCTCAAAAATTCCACTTGCAGTTCTTGCCGGTATTTTGATAAAAGTCGGAATAGGAATTATTGACTATAAATTTATAAAACTTATAAAAGCCGCCCCGAGAAATGATTTACTTGTCATGCTTCTGGTATTCCTTATAACGGTATTTGATGACTTAATTCTTGCCGTCGGAGTCGGGGTTGTACTATCATCTGTTCTTTTTGCCGCAAATGTCGCAAAACAAACCGATATAAAACTTGTTGGCATATCAGATTTGAAAGATGAAAATTATATTGATGAAGATTTGAAAAATCATATTATGATTATGCATATTGACGGCAGTCTGTTTTTTGGTTCTGCATCGCTTATTGCATCAAGAATTGACGACGTACTGGATAACAAAACCGTTATAGTCGACTGTTCTAATATTAAAAGTATGGATATTTCGGCAGTATTCGCGCTTGAGGATCTCGTGCTCACATTAAAACGTAAAAATGTCAGAGTCATTATAATATTCAATAACCGCAATGTAGCAGTCTCAACACTTAAACTGGGCTTAAGAAAAATTATAGCCCGTAAAGATTTTGCTTTTTCAACCGAAGATGCCCTGAACAGTGTACAAAAACAATAAAAAATGTTATTATATATAATGTATAAAATATAGGAGGGAATTATGAAAAAGTTACTTACAATTCTTTTTATGCTGCTTGCGCTACCTGCTGCTGTTTATGCAGATGCCGAAACTGATATGCATCAGGTTTATATCGCAAAAATTCAGGCTCAGGACATTAAATATAATACTTACAATTTCTTTAAGGCAATTAGTGCAGGAAATGTACAGCTTGTAGATTTGTTTTTGAAAGCCGGTATGGATCCGAATTCCACATTTATGACTACCCCTGCAATCTATATGGCTATTGCAAGTAATCAAAACGAAGTTGTAAAACTTTTGCTTGAAAATAACGTAGATCCCAATAAAGAAACTGCAGGTTTATCACCGTTAATAATGGCAATCAGAGAAAAAGATTCCAAAATTGTTGAAACTCTTATAAGCTACGGAGCTGATGTTAATAAAGAGGTTGGTTATACAAAACCGCTTTCCTATGCAATTAAGAAAAACCAGCCGAAAATTGTCGAACTCCTTATCGCTGCAGGAGCTGAACCTGACAATGAAATCCTGATAAGAGCATTAAAATCAGATGACAATTACATAAAAGACACTGTATTAAAACGTTTTAAAGAAATGGACTAAACAGGGGCTTAAATAAGCCCCTGTTTTTTATACTTTATCTTCTTTTTTATGTTTTTCTTTCATTTCTTCAACTTTTTCAGCTGTTTTTTCTTTTACATCATCAGCTTTTTGTTTTATATCTTCTTTAATTTCATGAGCTTTCTCTTTAGTTTTTTCAGCGCCTTCCTTTATATTTTCCTTTATTTCATGCGCTTTTTCTTTAACCTTTTGGGCAGTATCATGCATTTTTTCTTTCATTGTTTCTTTTTCATTTTCGTTTTTCATAGCAGACTTCCTTTCATTATGTAACAAATACATTTTAAAACTTTTCAATATTAAATTAATGCGAAAAAAGTATAGTCTTTATGAACAAAGTTATGCTATAATTAAAAAAAATGTTTTCTAGGGTTCCGCGGAAAAGTTATCCGGCAGGTCCGAGAGAAAACTCACGGAAAATAATCCGTGTACACGGAGGGATAAAAACCCGGGAGATATTAATTTATCTCACGGGCTTTTTTATTAAATAGAAAGGATAAAATATGGAATGGATACATCTATTTATTGCAGGAATATTTGAAATAAGCTGGGCAATAGGCTTAAAATATTCTCACGGATTTACGCAGATTATACCGTCAGTTATTACTGTAATCTGCATGATTTTAAGTTTTTATTTTCTTGCACTTGCTCTCAAAAATCTTCCCCTTGGAACAGCATATGCCGTATGGACAGGTATAGGCACTTTAGGAACGGTTATATTAGGGATTGTTCTTTTTAAAGAACCCGCAACAGCAATGAGACTTTTTTGCATACTTCTAATAATGAGCGGTATAACAGGATTGAAACTTTTAACAAATTGAAAGCAGCAAAAAAAATTTTTTTTATATTTTCTCTATAATATATGCAAATTTCATGCCCGCAAATTTATAATATTAACACGGTAAAAATTATAAATTCAAAAAATCCGGTTAAAATGTACAATATGATGAAACTGTATTCCAGAGAACGGAGTGAAAAGTTTCCATGTTTGCAAGCATTATTACATACTTTTTATGCAATTTGTACAAAATGCAAACTTAAGGCAGTAAAAGATAACTGCGGGAAATTACTTGCAGCATACACATACAAATTAAGGAAAAACAGAAAGGGAGAGAAAAGCCTTTATATTAATACGCTTGTGAGAAAGAGAGATATTAAAAATAGTAAAAAAATAATGAAAGATTTATATAATGACATCAAAGTTACCGCACAACATTCAGACGCAAAAGAATTGACTCTCTTTTCCGAACTTAAAGATACAAAACTTCAAGAAAATTATGAAAAACTCGGTTTCAAAAAAGACCATAAAGTATTTATCCACGGCGGTTATATAATGCGTGTCAGAACAAAAGATTTTTTGAAGGACATTTAATTCTTCGCGGGGAATAAAATTTTATGCAGTTTTTTCAGCCCTAAACCGGTATAAGTTGTAACAACCATTGTTATTACAAAGTACAAATAAGTTGTCTGAACAGGATTATAAATCCAGTAAATATCATGATTTGCACGTTCGGTTATAGGAATTCCGTTCATATGCAATAATATAGCTGTCATAATATACATTACAAGAAGATGATTAGCCATAATATGATACGTAACATTTCCCATATCCTGAACAAATTTTATATCCTTCACATACGGATAAAGAATTTTAACCGTAAATAAAGAAGCCCAGATTCCTGTTAATGCTGTAATTATAGGAACTATTAACTGATCATCAAATCTCGCCCAAACAATTACATAACTCAAACCTATGCCGTGTTCCGGATCGTAATCTCTGTTAAACATCCACAGGATTGACTGCAGAACAAATACAGCACCAAACCATTTCGGAGTAAAAATGTTATAATTATCTTTTATAAAATGTGTATAAAAATATCCCAGATATACAAAAAACAAAGAAAACATAGTCCTTATCACAATAAGCATTAAAGGAGTTACAGGAAACAACTTTGAAAAAGGAATGGCCAGAATGCCTGACAATGTAAAAAATCCTAAATGAATAAATTTATTTTTTGTAACAGCATTTAATCCTCTGAAAAGAAACAAAAAAGTTATCATTGTCATAAATAACTGCGTCACAAACCACAAAGGACAGGACAAATCAAATTGATGCCCGTTTAGAAAAGGAGTTATAAAAAAGTTTTTGAAACTCAAAGGCATTCCCCAGAATTTTCCGGTCAGCTTTGCGATTAAAATCGTAACAAGCATATAAAACAAATTATACCAGAAATACGGCACCAGAAGACTTTTTACCCTTCTCGTAACAAATGTAGATACATCATGCAAATACTTTTCTTTGAACAAACATCCTGATATAAAGAAAAATAAAGCAAGCTGGAAAGAATACGGAGGGAAAATCCCCAGAAGGGAAAATTCCAGATGCCCTGATACCACAAGCAGAATGGCAAGCGCTTTTAATACATTCATTTCATTTGAAAAAACTTTATCCATGTTTAAATAATAGCATAAATTTGAATTATAATATATAATATAAACGGCTAAATAAGGAGAGAACAAATATGACAATTTTAGTATTGGGCGGTGCAGGCTACATAGGCTCGCATACAGTATATAAGCTTATAGAAAACGGCGAAGATGTTGCAATTATAGACAATCTTGAAAACGGACATCTTGAAGCAGTTCACCCTAAAGCACGATTTTATAAAGGAGACATAAGAGACAGAGAATTTCTTGACAGCGTTTTTGCAAAAGAAAATATTGACTCTGTAATACATTTTGCAGCATACGCTCTTGTCGGTGAAAGTATGGAAAAACCTCTAAAATATTACGATAATAATATCTGCGGCACTAAAATCTTATTAGATGCAATGGTTGCACACGGTGTAAAAAAAGTTGTATTTTCATCAACAGCCGCAACTTATGGAGAACCGGAAAGAATACCCATACTCGAAAGCGACAAAACATCCCCCACAAACCCTTACGGAGAAACAAAACTTTCTATGGAAAAAATGTTTAAATGGGCAGGGCAGGCTCACGATATAAGATATGTTTCTTTAAGATATTTTAATGCCTGCGGTGCACATATTTCTGGTGAAATAGGGGAAGATCACACACCTGAATCCCATTTAATCCCTTTAATTTTACAGGTTCCAAACGGTCAAAGAGAATATGTTTCAATTTACGGCGGAGATTATGATACAAAAGACGGAACATGTGTCAGAGATTACATACACGTAACTGATTTGGCACAGGCTCATATTCTGGCTTTGAAATATCTTGACAAAGGTAATAAAAGCAATATATTTAACCTCGGAAACGGAGAAGGATTCACGGTTAAAGAAGTTATTGAAACAGCAAGAAAGGTTACAGGACATCCGATTCCGGCAAAAGTTACTCCAAGACGTCCGGGAGATCCCGCAAAACTTGTAGCAGCAAGTGACAAAGCCAGAAAAATTTTAGGATGGACTCCCGAACACGACAGTCTTGAAGAAATTATTTCAACGGCATGGAACTGGCACAAAAACCACCCCGACGGATACGGAAAAAAATAAGTCAAAAAAATAACCTCTTAAAAGAGGTTATTTTTTTATTTCATGATATTCCTGCTCGGTATTTACAGCCCATAAAACTTCTTTTGCAAGATTGTCTTTTATTACCTTTGCAGCTTCAAGTCCGCTTAACATCGAATGATCCATGTTATTATATTTGTGCTGGCCGTTGCGTCCTATACAATACAAATTCTCAATGGTATTAAGATAATTTATAACCTTATCAAAATCTTTATACACTCCGAAATATGCAGGATAAGCTTTTTTAACTTTTATTCTCAAGCTGTCCAGAACATTTTCTTTTGTTATTACATCAAGCTTTTGAAGTTCCGAAATCCCGAAATTTATCATATCTTCATCAGATTTTTCCCACAATTCATCGCCCTCGTTACAGAAGTATTCCAGATTAATTAAAACTTTGTGTTCAAAATCTTTAATAACATAAGGTGAGCAATTGTTCATAATATGCATTCTGCCCGCAGTTATATCATTTTCCTGTATATAAATCCAGCTGTCAGGCGCAATATTTCCGAATGTCGGAATATTAGTATTATTCGGCAGGTTAATCTTATCACAGTAAAAACTTACCAGCATATAATCCCTGTAGCTTAAATTTTCGGCAATATCCGCAACATCCTGCGGAACATTTTTCAATCCCTGAACAAGATATTTCACAGGCATTGAAGAAATAAAATAATCCCCTTTAATTTTTTCACCGTTTTCCAGAACAACAGCTTTTATTGAATTGTCATCCATGTCAAAATCTTTAACTTTTGAATTAAATTTTATTTCACCGCCCATTTTTATAATTTCATCGGCCATTGTATTCCACAAATGGCTGCAACCGAGCTTTGGATAATAATATTCATCAATCAAAGATGTTTCTTTATGCTTGTTCGATAAAAGTTTCAGTGGAGATAAAACAGCGTTCAGCAAAGCTTTTGAAAGAGAAAGTCCCTTAATTCTCTGCTCGCCCCATTCTTTTGAAATTTTGGAAGGATGAAGTCCCCAGACTTTTTGCGTATATTTTTCAAAGAACATTTCATAAAGGACTTTTCCAAATCTGTTTATCATAAAATCTTCAAGAGAATTTTCATCACGTTTGACAACACAAGATTTGATATAACTCATTCCGGCTTTAAAAGTTCTGCCGAGCCCCATATTCAAAATCGTGGAAGCTTTCAAACTTATCGGATAATCAAAGAATTTTCTTAAATAATAAATTCTTGAAAGTCTTTTGCGTTTAAGCATAACCCTATCTGTTTCATCAGGATCTGGACCGCCAGGATTTACAGTAATTTCTCTATGCAAAATTTTATCATCCACAGGAGGCTTTCCTTGAAGCGGCAGCAATTCTTCCCACATCCGGAGAATATCATCATTTTTTGTAAATAATCTGTGCGGTCCTATATCTGTTCCGTTTCCGTTATAAAAAACAGTTCTTGATATACCTCCGGCACAGTCAAGCTCCTCCAAAATAACAGGCTTAATATCATCCGTTAGCTTAAGCAAATTATAGGCAGCACTTAAGCCTGCAGGTCCCGCTCCTATAATTACAGCGATTTTCGTTCTCTCCATAACATACATATAATATCACAAATAATAAATAAGTCTAATTTTATAATAATTTATTTTGATTTTCACCATCACTTATGAACCATTCAATAAGCGGTTTTTTCTCTCCGAATTCAAATTTAAATCCTTTTTCAAAATCCGGATCTGTTAAAAACTCATAACTTACATTGAACGCTACAGGCTCCTCTTTAAATCCTGATTTTTTAAATTTTTCTGCTGATATTTTATTTCCCCCGTCTTCCATTACATTTGAATAATTATATCCCTGAAAACAACAAAACGGAACTTTTATCCTGCCGTCGCTGCCCTGAGTCATTAAACCGAATGTCCTGCACACAATTCCTCTGTATTGATAAACAGAACAAACATCATTTATCAAAAAAGGACAATCATATTTAAAATTATCACCTTTATATTCTGATTTTTCCAGAAGCAGTTTGTTAATTTTTTGAGCAACCTGCTTTTTGGTTTCTAAATCAAGCTGCCATGCACCTATCATCAAATAATCCATTTCTATTTTGGAATACGGAAATTGTGCATTTTTGCAGCACATTCCGCATCCCTTTTCGCAGAATATATACGGCTTCTGCTTTTCAAAAAATTTGTTTAATTTTTCATCTATAAACTTTAAATAACCCAGATAATTTTTCAGCATAAATTCTATCCTTTTTAAAAGTATCAACCAAAAATATTGCAAAAAATATCAGCTATATATTTGATTTATTAATCCAAAAGTATTTATAAAATAAAAAAGACCGGTTATCCGGTCTTTCATATTTATTCCATCCTATCCTTTATTTTATCTTCCTTTTCCTTATGATTTTCCAACGACTTATGCTATAAAATTTGTTCCATACCTGCTCGCCCCGTGAAAGAATGACTGCCGCATCATTTGAACAAGCGTCTTTTTAATTACGTGCTTTTTATTTAATTCTACTGCGTTAACTGCTTCAGATGTTTCTTTATATGTATCGGAAACTGTATTTGTAAATAAAAACATAGCTGCCATAGTCTTATAAAACCTCTCTTTTTCTTTATTTATCTCTTACATTTATATAAAAAATTCTTATAAAAAAATATTGACTTTTTATATTCAATTTATATAAATATTGTTACAAAAGTTAATATTAGCTAAAGATTTTTTTCAAAAATTCCGTTTAATTATCCGTAAAGAAAGGAGAAATAAATGGCAGATTTAAGTGTAAACGGCGCCGCAGGCAGTATTGACGTATCAAAATGGAAAAAATTAACAGCAGGCGAAATCATAAAAGAACAAAGCAAAGGTGAAGAAATTCCGGCAGAGATTATCAGCTGGGCACAGCAAATGGCAGCTCTCGCACAAGTCCCTGATGACGTAACCTATGAAGAAGTCGACGGCGACACAGGTGTTGATGCCTTATCAAAACTTGGAATTGAACCTGAAAATGACAGAACAGCTGATATTGAAGCAGAAAACGCACAGGCTCCTCAGGAAACAGAAGAACCTGATGCAGTACAAGATGTAGCAAGAACCGAAGAATTACCGGAAGAAGCTGTCGAAAATAATATATTTATGAATCCTGTTCCGGGGCAGGCCGCTGAAGCAAATATTAGCACTGAATCACAAGCTGTCGAAGAAGAACGGACAGTACAGGCAGAAGAATTAACCCTTGCTGATACATCACTCACGACTGATCCCGAAGAAATCAGAAAACGCAGAGAAAGACGCGGTTTAACGCAGGCTTAATACAGCCTGAGAAATATCAGCCGATTTATAAATATAATTACCCGCAACCAGAGAATTTGCACCATAACCGGTGCAAATTCTTGCTGTTTGCTCGTTTATACCGCCATCCACCTGAATAATTAAACTATCAGGAGCACTCTTTTTAATTTGAGATATCTTTTTAGCGGAATCTGCCATAAACTCCTGCCCGCCAAATCCGGGTTCAACCGTCATAACAAGAACCAGATCAAGGGAATTCAGATACGGTAAAACAACATCATAAGAAGTTGCCGGCTTTATTGACATGCCAGCCTTAACATTAAAGGATTTAATTAAATCAATGATGTTTTTTACATCGGAAACAGCTTCATAATGAAAAGTTAAAATATCAGCCCCTGCCTCAACAAATGCTTTTACATATTTTTCAGGATTTTCAATCATCAAATGAACATCCAGAGGTAAAGCAGTAACTTTCCTGATAGATTTTACAACAGGAACACCTATAGAAATATTTGGGACAAAATGCCCGTCCATTACATCAACATGCAGCCAGTCCGCACCTGCTTTTTCAACAAGTTTTATATCTCTTTCCAGATTTGCAAAATCCGCTGACAAAATTGACGGCGAAATTATTATTTTTGACATTTATATAACTCCAAATATTTTACAAGCTTCATAAGCAGCATGCTGCTCAGCTTCTTTTTTGGTTTTGCCCGAACCTGAAGCTATTATCTCCTGTTTATACAACACTTCAACATTAAATATTTTCTTATGATCCGGTCCTGTTTCACTTACCAGACGATAAACAGGAGTTTCTTTTGTCAGAGACTGAGTATATTCCTGCAATAACGCTTTTGAATTAAATTTTTCAAAATTCTTATCAACATCCTCAATATACGGCATTAAAATTTTTCTTAAAAACGGTATTAAATATTCAAATTTATTATCCAGATAATAAGCTCCGAGTACTGCCTCAAATGCACATGCACAAACCGATTCAAGATTTGCAAGCCCCTGTTTTTTTTCATGATTTGCGAGAATAATCAAATCACACAGACCGATATCATGCGCAATCTGCGATAATATATTATCCGAAACAACAATAGAGCGAATTTTTGACAGGTTACCTTCCGTATAATCAGGATAAATACTAAACAAAATATCCGATGCAACAAGCTTTAAAACCGCATCGCCCAAAAATTCCAGACGTTCATAATTTTCATCATAAGGAAGATTATTTTCCTTTGTATAAGAAGGGTGAGTTAATGCGCATTTAAACAAATCATAATTATCAATCTTTATATTAAATATATTTTCTAACCTGTCCACTAAAACAATCCTTTAATATAATTCACAATATCATTGGAAAATACAAAATATTTACAGAAGTAATACATAACAGGAATAGTAAATATAAAACTGTCTGTTCTGTCTAAAAATCCGCCATGCCCGGGCAGTGAATTCCCTGAATCCTTAACCCCGGCATCACGTTTGAGCAAAGATTCACACAAATCACCAATCTGCGCAAATATTGTACAAATTAAGCCCGTGAAAAATGCAACATACCATTTAACCTCAACAAAACAAACACTAATAAATGCACCGACAATCAAAGCCCCCAAAACAGCACTAATAGCACCACCTATAGAACCTTCAATTGTCTTATTAGGGCTAACAACAGGGGCAAGTTTATGTTTGCCGAATCTTGTTCCGGCATAATAACATCCGACATCAGTCAGCAGAACAGCCGTAAACATCATAACAACAAACCCCAGTCCGTCATTATATTGAGCAGAGTTAATATCGCGTAAAAGCTGCAAATGCAGAGGGAAATACCCGCAATAAACAAAACCTAATATAGTAGTTGCAACATTAGCGATATAAGGCTGTCTGCCGCGAAATAACACCCACATAAAGGCTGCAAATGTGCATAAAGCAAGCGCAAGTGCGACAAATTCCGTTCTGTCAAAATAAGTTATTATTGCAAGAATAGCTTCTGACACCAAAATAATTTTAAGGCTAGGATAAAAACCTTTATGCTCAAGAATTTTAACATATTCTTTTGAAGCGAAAAATATAACGACAGCCAGCAGACACAAAAGAGCAACACCTCCGAGCATAATACAACCCATTGTAATTGTTCCCATAATAAAGCCTGTCAGCATTCTTGTAGCGTTTTTATTCAAGCCTTTAAATTCCATCCTAAACTGTCATAACCTCTTTTTCTTTATCTGCAACTGCTTTATCTATAATACCTGTATATTTATCAGTCAATTTTTGAATTTTATCCTGATTATCTTTTACTGTATCTTCCGGCATATTTTCACTTTTTTCAAGTTTTTTCAGATCATCTGACATATCGCGGCGTATATTTCTTACGGCAACCTTTGCATCTTCACCGAGTTTTTTAACCTCTTTTGCGCTCTCCCTTCTTCTTTCTTCTGTCAAAGGCGGGAATGGCAGTCTTATACAAATTCCGTCACTGTTAGGGGTTATACCTATTTCAGCTTTTATAATCGCCTTTTCAATTTCTTTTAAAATTGATTTATCATATGGAGTAATTACAAGAGTAGTACCCTCTTGAACGGTAACCTGAGACATCTGTCTTAAAGGAGTCGGCGCTCCATAATAATCAACAAGAACCTTATCTAAAATCATAGGATTAGCTCTGCCGGAACGAATAGACCCGAATTCCCTATGCATTTGCGCAATAGCTTTTTCCATTTTTTCTTCTCCGAACAAAAAAAGTTCTTCTAAAGCTTCAGACATATTTACCTCTTTCTATTTTTCAATTTATATAAGTTCCAATTTTTTTATCCTGTAAAATATCAACTATTCCGTTTTCAGCATCAAAATCAAACACTACTATGGGAATATTATTTTGTTTGCAAAGTGCACAGGCAGATGTATCCATAACTTTCAAACCGTTTATTATAATATCATCATAAGTTATTTTATCCATTTTTTTTGCATCGGGATTTATATTAGGATCATCTGTATAAACTCCGTCAACTCCGTTTTTTGCCATAAGCATGGCTTCAGCATCAATTTCAGAAGCACGCAAAGCTGCTGCCGTATCAGTTGTAAAGAATGGGTTTCCGGTTCCGGCCGCAAAAATTACAACTCTGCCTTTTTCAAGATGTCTTATTGCTCTGTGTCTGATATAAGGTTCGGCAATTTGATTCATGGTAATTGCACTTTGCACACGGCAGGGAATTTTCATTTGGTTGAGAGCGCACTGCAAGGCTATAGCGTTCATTACAGTAGCAAGCATACCGACATAATCGCCGGATGCCTGATCCATTCCAAGCTTTGCACTATTTTTCATACCTCTGAAAATATTGCCGCCGCCAACGACAACCGCAATTTGTGCACCCGTATCACGGGCTTTTTTTATTTCTTCAGCAATTTTTTTTACCGGTTTTTGATCAATTCCGAACTGCTGATCCCCAAGCAGAGCCTCTCCGCTTATTTTCAGTAAAATTCTTTTATATTTCATATCCGCAGGATACCTCTTTTTTTTATATTAGCCCAAAATAATATTATTGTAAAGAGATTAAAAATGCTTATTTTAATATTATATATTAAGCATTGTTAACTTAAATTAATGAGCCTAAAATCAATAATATCAATACTTTATAAAAATAATATATATTTTTTAAATAAAAAATAGCACTTTTTTAGAGCAAATTGTTTTTATTTAAATATAAGCGATTTACAGATAAAGAAAAGGAGAATATATGGCACGAGTTTTAATTTCTATGCCCGAAGAGTTTTTACAGAGAATTGATCAGGTTGCGGAAGGTGAAAACCGCTCCCGCAGCGAATTAATCCGTGAAGCGCTTAGAACTTACATTTACAAACAAAAAGTACGGCAGTCAACAACATCTGCAAGAAATGCCGAACTTTTAGAAACTCTTCTTGAATAAAGACCGCAAATGCGGTCTTTATTTTTTTAAAAAAACTTAATATAATAGCAAAAAATAATTTGATGTTTTTTTATAAATAGTATATATTTAATTGTGAGGTATGTGTGCTTATGGATAAAAATGAATTCATTTTACCAAAAAAATCAAAATTATATCAAATTAAAATAGAAGACATAAATCTTGAACTTCCGGAATTAAAAAATATAAATAAATCTAAGGCCGCAGCTATTGCTGACTGGCTGATTAAACTCATAGAAACCGATAAAAATTTTAAACCGGACTGTCTGCTTCCGTCAAAACCGGAACTTGCATATCTTCTCGGGGTCAGCATAGGTACAATTCAAAATTCTCTGAGACACATTGAAGATTTAGGATATGTAGAATCAAAACAATGCAT
Organism: Candidatus Gastranaerophilales bacterium; assembly: GCA_944323095.1. Lineage (GTDB taxonomy): Bacteria > Cyanobacteriota > Vampirovibrionia > Gastranaerophilales > Gastranaerophilaceae > Stercorousia. Next base: position 8,504 of record CALURE010000006.1, on the reverse strand, counting down.
AGGCACAATTATTAAAGACAAAAATATGCCTGCCATGATGAGAAAACTAACATCAAAACGTGAAGTCGCAATCAATGCCATAAAAAAATATATTCTGGACAAAAAGTATAAAGCAGGTCAGCATTTACCGTCTGCAAGACATATTTCATCAGAAATAGGGTGTTCCGCAAACACAACAAGACTTGCAATGGAATATCTTGCCACGATTAATATTATTGAACGGGAATTTAAAAATTCTAATGAAGCAGGCTGGCTGGTCAAATCAACAGACTTTTCATCAGATAATCCGGACAATGAAACCACTACACTTGTAAAAAAAGTTGAAAATGACTTGAAAGATTATATAACTAAAAATCTCAAAACCGGAGACAGGCTTCCAGTACATTCAGAACTTGCAGAAATATTGTCGGTAAGTATTAAAACCATTCATGACGCTCTCAAACTTCTGATTGATGACGGCATACTGCTCCCGCGCCGTGGAAGATACGGAACTACCATTATAAAAATGCCTTATGAAAACAAGAACTTTGAAATAAAAAAAGAGACTTCGATATTTGCACCCGCTGCAGACACTGCATTTTATTATTATGAAAAAACACAAAACCATATAAAACAATTAATTGCAGAAAATTATGAAATAGGCTCAAAACTTCCGTCTATAATAGAATTATCCAAAACACTTGATCTAAGTCCTAATACCATAAGAAAAGCTTTTCATAATCTTGCAAAAGAAGGTTATCTTGCGTTCTCACGCGGAAGATACGGCGGTACATTTGTAATTGATATTCCACAAACCGATGAACAAACATTTAAATGGCTTGCGGTCAATCCTAAATATGCAGAAGTTTATAAAAACTAGGGGCATAAATTCTCCCAGTCAGTCTCATCATCTTCTTCTCCGGGTTCGATAATATGTTCTCCGCTTTCAAGCATTACCTGAAGTGTCCATTTGAGCTGGTTTTTATATTTTTCTCGCGCACGCTCGGCTGTTTTTGCACAAAATAAAAAACTCGGGATTTCCTTAATCTCTATATAATGATAAGGATTTCCATCAAAGTCTAAATCCTCCCCTTCAATAAGGGTCCAGTCCAAATTCAGATAATATTCCAGATTTTTTTCAGCCATCTTTTTATTAACCATCCAGAGAATTATCATTCAACGGTTGAGTCAGCATAATACCTTCTCCGCCGATTACTTCTGCCTTGCTGCCTTCAATATAGAGATAAACAGGTTTACTTGTATTTCTTTTTGCTGTTTTTATAAGCTGATAAAGTCTTTTATAAATACTTTCTGTGCCGCCGCCGTTTTCAAAAGCAGAATTTAAGTTAATTATAACTTTATCAGATGACTCTGTTACTGAAATTATTCTGGTGCCTGCCGGAATTTCCGAATAAACCCCCTTGGCTTTTTCATCCTGTTTAGGCCCTGAAATCAGCGCCTGAATTGCAAATTTAATTTTTGATCCGTCAATATCCTTATCGTATTCTCTGTTTACAGCTTTATAAACTTCTTCTTTATTCGCATTTTGTCCGATAAAGAATACATTAACATAAACTTTTTCAACAGGCTTGGGCTGTGGTTTTTCCGGTTCTGATGGAGTCTGTTCGTGTTCTTCAACAGGAGTTAAAGGTCCTGAAACTGTTTCATCTGCATGATAAAACATTCTTAATCCGAGGACACAGCATACCGCAACCATTATTACCGCAGTTACACCCAAAAATACTTTTTCATTATTACGCATAATATTATTCCTTATCTTTAAGAACAGTCATTATTCCATTAATATTGATTTGTTTATCTTTAATTGCAATACTGTTAACATCAAATTTTGCATGTTTATTTTCTAATATTTTTGCAGAAAAATCAAGCGGGTTTAAATAATTTATAATTGATGAAAGACTTTCTATACTATAAAAAGAGTTATCACTCAATAAATTCGTATTTGACATGCTAATTCTGCCGTTTTCTGCAGAAATATCCGTACAAAACTTAATTGCTTTCGGCTTTCTCATAAAAGGAACAGCATATCGCATTATGTAATACATTTTACCGTTTTTTAATTCTACGTTAACAGAAGTAATTTCAAATAACCCCAGACCTCCTGTTATACAGTTTATGTCTTTAATTAACCTTTTATAATCAGCAGAATTTAACGTATTATTTAAATCATCTTCTGTTATAACAGCACTAAATTCTGCAGGAATATTTTCTCTAACAGTAAAATTACGATAATTACCGTCATGAGATACATAATTGAAATTACATAGAGTTTTTGAATTAAAATACGACAAATAAATACCGTCGATATTAATATCCTTGCCTGTAATTTCAAGCGACTTAAACCTTCCTGCCTTTAAATCTCTTGTGCTGAAAGAATCCAGATTTACATCAATCTTTCCACTTGAAATTTCTTTTTTTAAGGCATTTTTTATAACAGTTTCAAAAACTCTTTCTGCAATAAAATTCTGTCCTGTTGCAACACTGAAAAATCTTGAAACACCTGATGTCAAATCATATGAAGAATGACAGCTCCAGTTTTCACAATTACCTGCAAAACAGCACTGAATATTCAGCAATAATACCAGTATTAAAATAATCTTTTTCATTACAAAAACACTTTCTTCATTTTAATTTTATCATCATCGGCCTGAGCAATGGCACAAATTTCATTATTATTATAAACCAAAACAGCCAAATCACCATGCTTTATATTTTTATTTTTCAGATACTGACCGTTTTTTATTTTTACAAGATTTTCCTCACCAACTTTTAAAATAGACATATCAAGCATTTCCAGAGGGTTAATTAAATTGTTTTTTATATCAATGTTATCAAGCGGGATACTATTTTCAATTCTAAATTTACCTGCCTGAGTGCGCACAAGTTTTATTAAATATGCCCCGCAGCCGAGTTTTTCACCTAAATCATGCGCAATTGAACGGATATATGTACCTTTTGAGCATTTAATCAAAATTTCAGCCTGTTGTTGTTCACTATTAAAAGACTTTAATTCTATATTTGTGATAATGACCTTTCTTGGCGCAATTTCTATACTCTGTCCTTTTCGGGCATATTCATAAAGTTTTTTGCCTTTTACTTTAATCGCAGAATACATCGGAGGAGTCTGCAAAATTTCACCTTCAAAGACTTTTAATGCCTGTATAACATCTTCTGACAAAACTTTCATATCGGAAGTAAAAGTTACTTCCCCCTCTCTGTCATAAGTTGTTGTGGAAGCTCCAAATTGAACCGTTGCCAGATATTCTTTATCATCATTCAAAAATTCTATAAGTCGTGTTGCTTTTCCGACACAAACAGGCAATACACCTTCCGCAAAAGGATCAAGAGTTCCGGTATGACCGATTTGTTTGATACCTGTAATTTTACGAAGCCTTGCAACAACATCGTGAGAAGTCATTCCGACAGGTTTATATATATTAAGGAAACCGAAGTTCACTATAATTCTCCGCGGGAAATTTTATCAATAATTTCACTCACCTTAGAACCTTTTTCAAGAGAATCCGTATAAACAAATTTCAATTCGGGTGTAAGTCTCAATCGAATACGTTTTCCAACTTCATAGCGGATTTTCGGAGTACTTTTTTCAATAATTTCCTTTGTCTTCTCAATCTGCTCATCAGAACCCAGAACACTGTATATTACTTTTGCAAAAGAATTATCATGCGACACTTCAACATCGAGCACAGATACAACACCTGCAAGACCTCTGATTTCTTTTCTTAAAATATCAGATATATCACGCATTAACTCTTTTCGTACACGTTCATTTCTCAAAGTCATAGTTATCTCCTTGTTACAGCAATTATAACATGAAATTTGTAAAAACTAATAAACAAACAGACTATTTATTTTATACTTGAGATTATAAGCTTGAGCGTTCAATTTCTTCTTTTGTTGAAACTTCTATAATGTCACCGACTTCAATATCATTCCACTTACTGAATGAAATACCGCATTCAAAACCTTGAGCGACTTCTTTCACATCATCTTTGAAACGTTTCAACTGATCAATTGCGCCGCGGAATATTTCTTTGCCTTCACGTATTAAAACAGCATCTTTGCTTCTTACAATCTTGCCTTCTGTTACATAACAGCCGGCAATTCTTGTAGTCTTACCGATTGTAAATACCTGACGCACTTCTGCTTTTCCGAGTTCAACCTCTTTAATTTCAGGCTGCAACAGTGAGAGCATCGTCTTTTCAATATCTTCAAGAATTTGATAAATAATATCATATTTTTTAATTGTAACACCTTCTTTTTCAGCAGCGGCAAGAGCATTTGCATCTTCCTTGACTGTAAATCCCAAAATCAAAGCATTAGATGCAGATGCAAGCATTACATCGGCTTCCGAGATATCGCCTACACCCACGTGTATAATTTTTGTTTTAATTTCCGTAGATTCAAGCTGGGCAATAGCCTGAGAAACAGCTTCTGCAGAACCATTTGTATTAGCCTTAATTATTAGATTTAATTGAGGAATATCATCTTCACCGGCAGCAGCCTCTCTGCGTACATGTGCCGGAAGCATTGCATCAAGACGCTTGTTGCGTTCTTTTTCTTTGCGCTGTTCAACAATAGACTTCATTTCTTTTTCGTTTTGAACAACTTCAAAATAATCTCCTGCCTGCGGAACTTCTGTCAAACCTAAAATTTCAACAGGTGTGGAAGGTTCTGCTTTTTGAATTCTTTCACCCGAGTCAGACAATAAAGCTCTGACACGTCCGCATGCTGTACCGACAACAATGCAATTACCAACGCGCAATGTCCCGTTTTGTACAAGCAATGTTGCAACAGGACCTTTACCTTTATCAAGATTTGCTTCAATTACAACCCCTGAAGCTTCTGCCTTCGGATTTGCTTTTAGATCCTGAACTTCAGCTACAAGAAGAATATATTCCAGAAGTTCATCAATACCTGTTCCCTGCAAAGCCGAGACTTTAACAACAATTGTTTCGCCGCCCCATTCTTCAGGAACTAACCCGTGCTCTGTCAACTGCTGTAAAACCCTGTCAGGATTTGCATCAGGCTTATCAATTTTGTTAACTGCCACGATAATCGGGACATCAGCAGCTTTTGCATGGTTAATAGCTTCAATTGTCTGGGGCATTATACCGTCATCTGCCGCAACAACAAGAATTGCAATATCGGTAGCTTTAGCTCCGCGTGCTCTCATTTCTGTAAACGCTTCGTGCCCCGGAGTATCAACAAATACTATTTTCTTTTCTTTGTTATTGTCGAGATAAACGGTATAAGCACCGATAGATTGAGTTATACCGCCGACTTCAGTGGCGACAATTTTGTGTTTTGAAGCTCTTATGCTGTCTAATAATGTTGTTTTACCGTGGTCAACGTGCCCCATAATACTAACTACAGGCGCGCGTTTTTTGAGCAGTTTTTTATCAACTTCCGTTAACTTTTTAACCTTTTCTTCTTTTTCAAGTTCTTCTTCCATATAGGCATCTAAATCTTCATCAAGAACTTCAAGGTTATATTCGGCACATACTTTTTTAATCACATCAACGTCTATAAGCTGGTTAACAGTTGCCATTATTCCGTTAAGCATTAAAAATTTAACGATTTCCGCCGGAGTTTTTTGAATTTTTTCTGAAAGCTCGCTGATTGTCATGGCTCTGTTTACAACAATCTGCGTAACCTGTTCTGCTTCTTCTTCCTTATGTGTACGTTTTTTATGTTTTTGAGCAGCTGCTTTTTCTAATGAAATTCTTTCCTGTTCTTCTTTTTTAGAATTAAAATCTTTTCCTTTTTTCTTGCCGTCTGCGCGTCTTCTGCCTCCGCCTTTATTTTCATAAATATCTTGAGAAATGATTGTTCTCTGGATAGGTTTTCTTTCACCAGACGGTTTTTCAAACGGTTTTTTACCTGCTCCGTCTTTTTTAGGCGGGAAAGTTTTTTCACCTTTTTGGGGTCTTTCAGAACGCGGCGGAAATTTTTTACCTTCCTGAACTTTATCTGATTTTTCTCCGGCAGGTTTTTGAGGTGCACGTCTCACAATTTCCAAACGGCTTTGCACTTTAGGTTTAACAACTTCTACTTTCGGCATTAATGATTTTTTTTCAGGTTCTTCGTTTTTTACTTCTTTTGCGGCTTCTTCTGCTTGCTGTTCGGCTACTTTTGCCTTTTTTACAACAAAAGCTTTAGGTTTTTTAGTTTCTTTGACTCCGCCAGAGGCTATAAATTCTTTTAGCCTTTTTACCTGTTCAAGTGTCAATGTACTGGAATGAGTTTTGCCTTTGATTGATATCAATGCAAGCTTTTCAATGACTTCTTTGCTTGAAAGCCCTAATTCTTTTGCTAACTCATTTATTCTTATAGTTTCAAAACTCATTTAATAATCTTCCTTTCAAATCTTCCGGTATCGAAGTTTTTAAAGCTTTTGCAATCCTGTTTTTTTTTAAAGCTGCCTCAATACAAGATTTATTATAGCAGAGATATACCGATCTGCCAAATATTTTATTGCTGTGGTTTATAATAACGTCTCCGTGCGTATTTTCCTTAGTAACTTTTATCAGTTCATCCCTGTTTTTAATTTGTCCACACCCGACGCATTTTCTATCAACCACTAATTCACCTCAGCAAGTTTCTCCAGTTTTAATTTCTGATCGTGCTCAATTAAGAGGTTAATCAATTCATCAAGCTCGCCGTCAATAACCGTATTAACATTAAGGTTATGGTTAATACGATGGTCAGTCAGACGACCCTGCGGGAAATTATAAGTTCTTATACGTTCGCTTCTGTCGCCGGTGCCGACCTGAGAACGACGCAGGTCAGTAATTTCCTTCATCTGTTTTTGCACTTCCATATCATAAAGTTTTGCTTTAAGAATTTGAACGACTTGTTGGTGCTCTTGAAGCTGAGAGCGTTCTTCCGTACAGAAAATCATTATTCCTGTAGGTTTATGAAAAACTCTTGCGGCTGTTTCAACTTTGTTGACGTTTTGACCGCCCGCGCCGCCTGAACGTGCTGTTGTTATTTCAACATCATTCATATTAAGGTTAACTTCAACATCGTCAACTTCCGGCATAACAGCAACCGTTGCCGTAGATGTATGAACACGTCCCTGAGATTCTGTTGCCGGAACCCTTTGAACTCTGTGAACACCTGATTCATATTTCAATTGCGAATAAACACCGTCGCCTTTTATTGAAATTATAATTTCAGACACCCCGCCTGCTTCGCACTCGGTTTTGCTGAGAACCTGAGTCTGCCAGCCTTTTTTATCTGCATATCTCATATACATTCTTGCAAGATCGCCTGCAAAAATATTAGCTTCATCACCGCCTGCACCGCCTCTGATTTCAAGCATAATATCTTTATCATCCATAGGATCTCTGGGCAAAAGCAAAACTTTCATTCTTTGTTCGTATTCAGGAAGTTTTGCTTCATTGCTTTCAATTTCGGCTTTGAGAAAACTTTTCATTTCCTCATCTTTTTCTTCGTACATCATCTGCTTGGCTTCTTCTATCGCATCAACTGCTTTTTTCCACGCATAATAAAGTTCAACTGTTTCTTCCATAGACTTGCGCTGCTTTGAAAGATCCCTGAACTTATTGTAATCGTGGATTACTGCAGGATCGGAAAGAGTTACACCGAGTTCATTATATTTCTTCTCTATCTGGAGAATTTTGTCTAACATATCTTTCATAACCTGATTATAGCAGGAAAATAATTTTTTTCAAATTAATATAATTTAAAATTACACTGCTTTGACAACGAATAAAAGTTATATCGTTATCAGGAAATTACGGCAGGCACTCCCAGTATGTTTTTGTATCATCGTCAGGGCATTTATTTTGAAGTGCAAAGACTGCACAGCCAAATCCGTTCCTAACATTTGACGAATTGCGGGAGCAATAGGTCTCTTTATTACTAAAATTCCAGTAACCTACTACTTTATTCGTCCCGAGCGGGAACAACCGGCGGTTTTCATTATCAATAGAAAAATAAAAAATATCATGTCCAAGTGCATTAGGCCTCTTATAAGGACCGTTAATATCAATACTTATCCACATTCCGGCACAATTGTACATACCTCCGACAGCTGTCCCATCAGCCACAACAAAAGTCGGGACTTGAGAACATCCGACATCGGCATTAGATTTTTTATTATATGTCATTATTGATCCTTCGCTTTTATAGATGTTTGTCGGTGTATATATATTACCTGCTTTTACCAAATCAACAGCTACATTATATTTTTCCCATAATTTTTGAAAAAATTCAGAGTCATGTCCTACAACACCTCCGCCGGTTATATCAGGAATTGATTCAGGATCAGCATACAACACTGCCTGCATCAATGAAGAATAAGTTTTCTTAAATGCAGTTTCGAGTGCTTTGTGCTGAAATTTAGCAATAACAGCCGGCATTGTCATAGCTGCAACAATCCCGATAATTCCAAGGGTGATTAAAACCTCAGCCAAAGTAAATGCGGTGTGACGGACATTGTCAGTAATGTCTACGTG
>CALURE010000005.1 GCA_944323095.1 Candidatus Gastranaerophilales bacterium | reverse complement strand
TATAAATGCGTTTCTCATTTTTTGAGAAGGCAGTGTCCCGAGACCTTCCTGAGGGATGCCTGCTGCACGGGCTGCTGCTGCATATTTGCTATTCAACGTTACTCTGCCTAACTGGTCTGTCAATAATATCGGCATGTATTCATTCAAGGCAGAAGGGGTCATACACAATCCATAAGATAAAGGAGTGCTTTCATCTCCGGTTCCGTAATAATCGTAAATCAATTTTGTTTGATCCAGTGAATTCTGGTATTCATTGGAAAGATCAGCAAGCTGACGCGAGAGAGCTATTTTTTGATGTGACAATCTCATTGATTGATATTCACAATCTGACTTTCTCGCGGTTATCGTTAATAGTCTAGCCTGTCCTGCTGCTAATCCCATTTTTTACGATTTTCCTTTCAAAGTTAGTAACGTTCAATAAAGTCTACGGAATTTATGAACGTAAACTTTAAAAAATAATAATCTTTTGTAACAATTATTAACATGTTTTAAAGCATAATTGCAGCTATATTTATTAATTTATGTAAAATTGCTATAACTGTAATACTTTAGATTGATGAGTTTTTTTGTAAAAGTGGTATAATATAAGTAGAAAGGTACGTTGAAAAATTATTTTTTAGTTTCGCTGCGGGTGCGAAATTGTTATCAGCCGGTAATTATTTTGTTGTATAACAAAATATCAGAAAGGCAGAAAAGAAAATGAGCAGCCTACAATTTCAAAATGATTTGGATCGATTGACAGAGGTTTTACCTGACAAAGTCAGAAGGTACATTTCTTATGAAAAAATGGATGATGTTATTGAAATTGTTCTGGATATCGGCAGAACCCCTGAAATTAGACATGCAGGCGGAAAGATTGAATATCTCGGCGATGAATTTGTTACGGAAGATGATATTAATTACATTACCTCCCGTATTCAGGAATTCACATCGGACAACCGTTCGGGAATTCCCGGAACTTTGCACAGAATCAGCGCGATAAGAAACAGACAGGGTAAAATTATAGGGCTTACCTGCCGTATCGGGAGAGTCGTTACAGGTACAATTGCCTGTATAAAAGATATCTGTATGATGAATAAGAGTATCTTGTTTCTGGGACGTCCGGGAGTCGGCAAAACTACAAAACTACGTGAAATTTCAAGGTTAGTTGCTGATGAACTTGGCAAGCGTGTTGTTATTGTTGATACGTCAAACGAAATTGCAGGTGACGGGGACACTCCTCACCCTGCAATAGGTCATGCCAGACGTATGCAGGTTACACAGCCGGAATTTCAAAAAGATATTATGATTGAGGCGGTTGAAAATCATACACCTGAAGTTATTGTTGTTGATGAAATCGGAACGGAAGCAGAAGCACAGGCAGCAAGAACAATTGCAGAACGTGGAGTTATGCTTATTGCAACAGCCCACGGGAACAGTCTTGAAAACTTGATTAAAAACCCTACATTGTCGGATTTAGTAGGCGGTATTCAATCTGTAACTTTAGGGGATGATGAGGCAAAGCGCAGGGCATCTCAAAAAACAGTTCTTGAAAGAGAAAAACAGCCGACATTTGATGTCGTTATAGAAATTTTGGATAGAAATACTCTTGCTGTTTATAAAAATACGGCAGAAGCTGTTGACTATATCTTGCGTGGCTGGCCTATCAGACCTGAAATAAGAAAAGTTGACAAAACTTACGACACAGAAATACCGGAACAGGATAAACATGAACCTACAATTTCTGATATTCCTAAAGAAATTAATAAACTTGAGCAAAAAATTCAGCCGGAACATAATACGGACAGCTTAAAATTCAGTTTTTCACGACAGAAATATGTTGATGAGGTTAAAGGTATAAAGAAAATTTATCTTTATGCGGTTTCAAGAACTATTGTAGAAAAGGTTATAGAAAGACTGGATTTAAACGCTGAAATTACACGTAATCTTGAAGATGCAGATATTGTGATCGCACATAAAAACTTTATAAAAGGCGGAGCAAAAGTTTTGAGTACCGCAAATGATTATAGATTGCAGATATTTTATGTAAAAACTAACTCTATGGCGCAAATTCAAAAGGTGTTGAAGGAGGCCTTGCAAATAACGGAAGCATCGGAAACTTTATGCGGATATTATGATGATGCAGAACGCGCTCTTGATGAAGCAAAAGCTGCTATAAATAAAATTCTTGCGGGTGCCGAGCATGTTGAACTGACTCCGCAAAATCAGCATATTAGAAAATTACAGCACGAACTTGTTGAACAGCATAATCTTTCAAGCAAATCCGTCGGAGAGGGAAGCAATAGACACCTCAGAATTGTCGGCGGAAAAGATTACAATAATTGATGTTTATTTGTCATTTTGAAACTTAAGTCTACAGATTTATATTGCTATTTAGATTCTAACTTTTTTTCATATTCAGCAAATTCTTTGTCTTGCTTATGCATTCTATATAAAAAATATGCAGGTGCTAAGATTACGAAAGCCATAGATAAATATTGCGACCAATCCATTAAATTTCTCCTTCTTTTAGTCTGCCAAGAACTTTTGATAACTCTGTCCTTTTTACAAAATATGCATTGAAAAATACAATTGTCCAAAAAAATCCAAGAATAATATAAAAGTAAATTAAAAATGTTTTTACTTCAACAATGCTAAATCCAATTGCACCGCCTCCTGTGATAAACATTGCACCCCACAGGTGGTTCATTTCATTTCTTAAACAATTTGCTTTTTCTGTTAAGTAATTGTTATTCATACAAGGATTATAGCATTAGTTTAATGTAAGTGCAAATATTTGATTTCTCAACGGAATTTTATTATAATAATTATTGAAAAATTATATGAGAAATTTGAGAGGTTATTATGAACAAAATTGATATTTATACAATGACAACTTGCCCTTATTGTGTCAAGGCAAAAAAACTTTTATCAACTCTGGGTTTAACTTACACAGAGCACAATGTTGATGAATCTTTTGATGAAATGACTAAAGAACTTTCAGAAAAATTCAATAAAACAGTTATGACAGTTCCGCAGATTATTATTAACGATAATTATGTCGGCGGATATGACGATTTGGAAGCCGCATACAAAAGCGGAAAACTCAAAGAAATTTTAGAATAATTAAATTTGAGCTTAATTTACATAGTTGTCAATAAACTTGACGAGATTGCGGATTAAGTCAACAATCTCGTCTTTAATGATGAGTTCTCATCGAAAATTTAAAAAATTTATAAAACAAAAGGCGGGAATTTTTAATTCCCGCCTTTTTATATTGGAGGTATGCGTATGTTTTACGCTTATTTACATCCTAGAGGACCTTCTTCCTCTTTACTGTGTTTAAATTCGATTACTGCCTGAGCAGCTGCAAGTCTTGCCTGCGGAACTCTGAACGGTGAACATGATACATAATTCAAGCCGATTCTATGGCAGAATTTAACCGATGCCGGATCTCCGCCGTGTTCTCCGCAGATACCGCGTTTAAGATGCGGTCTGACTTTTAGAGCTTTGTCAAGAGCGATTTTCATCAATTGTCCGACACCTTCCTGATCCAGTGTTGCAAACGGATTTGCAGGAAGGATTTTTTGTTCTACATAGTTTTGCAAGAACTTGCCTTCTGCATCGTCTCTTGAGTAGCCGAATGTCATCTGGGTTAAGTCGTTTGTTCCGAATGAGAAGAATTCTGCGTATTCTGCAATCTGATCAGCTGTCAAAGCTGCACGCGGAATTTCAATCATTGTTCCGAACATATAATCAACCATTACGCCCTTTTCATTCATAACTTCTCTTGCAACACGTTCAAGAACACCTTTTACTGTTTTAAGTTCGTTTACGTGGCCTACAAGCGGAATCATTACTTCAGGTTTAACGTCGATTCCTTCTTTTTTCAAATCACAGGCTGCATAGAATATTGCTTTAACCTGCATTTCATTGATTTCAGGATAAGTTAAACCTAAACGGCATCCTCTTAAGCCCATCATAGGGTTAGATTCAGACATAGCTTCAACGATGTTGAGAAGTTTTTCGTCTTCTTTGTAATCTTCGCCTTTAGCTTTTTTGGTTGCAACTTTTGCAATCAATTCTTCTTTGTCAGGCAAAAATTCATGAAGCGGCGGATCAAGAAGTCTGATTGTCATTGATTTTTCGCCCAATGCTTTAAACATCGCATAGAAATCGCTGTACTGCATTGGAAGAAGATGATCAAGAGCTTCTTTTCTTGCTTCCGGTGTACCTGCAATAATCATTTTTTGAACCCATGGAAGTCTTTCAGGATCCATAAACATGTGTTCTGTACGGCATAAGCCAACACCTTCTGCTCCGAGTTCAAGAGCTTTTGCAACATCAGCAGGTGTGTCTGCGTTTGCTCTTACGCTCATTAATTTAACTTCATCAACCCATTTGAAGAGTTTTTGGAAGTTTTCATCCATTTTAGGCGGTATTAAATGAACAGACCCTGCCATAACTTCGCCTGTGCCGCCGTCAAGAGAAATAATGTCATCTTTATGGTAGACAGTTCCGTCAGCGGCTGTTAATGTTTCATTTTTAAGGTCGATTGATAAGTCTTCACAGCCTGCAACGCAGGGTTTTCCCATACCTTTTGCAACAACGGCAGCGTGAGATGTCATACCGCCTCTGAGTGTCAGAACACCTTGAGATTCAATCATACCGTGAATATCATCAGGACATGTTTCAATTCTGACTAAGATAACTTTTTCGCCTGCTTTGCCACGTTCTGCAGCTTCTTCTGTATCAAATACGATTTTACCGACAGCAGCGCCAGGTGATGCTGCTAAACCTTTTGCAATTTGTTTAGCTTCTTTTTTAGCAGCAGGGTCAAAGTCAGGAAGAAGAACCTGATAAAGCTGGTTTGCATCTACAAGTTCAATTGCTCTTTCTTTGTCAATTATGCCTTCTTCGCACATTTCAACCGCAATTCTCACGGATGCTTTTGCTGTTCTTTTACCGTTACGTGTCTGGAGGATATACAATTTGCCTCTTTCAATTGTAAATTCCATATCCTGAACATCTTTGTAGCCTTTTTCAAGTTTTTTAGCAATATCAACGTATTGTCTGTATAAATCAGGCATTTCATGTTCAAGTTCTGCAATAGGTTTTGGAGTTCTGATACCGGCAACAACGTCTTCTCCTTGAGCGTTTGTCAAATATTCTCCGTAGAATTTGTTTTCGCCGGTAGACGGGTTTCTTGTGAAGGAAACACCTGTTGCACAGTCATCGCCCATGTTTCCGAATACCATTGTTTGAACGTTTACTGCTGTACCATAATTGTGGTCAATTTTGTAGTGTTCTCTGTATGCAACGGCACGCGGAATATTCCATGATCTGAATACTGCTTCAATTGCTTCTTCCAACTGAACGTATGGATCTTGCGGGAATTCTTTGCCTGTTTCATTTTTGATTAATTCTTTGTAAGGCTCAATTAAGGATTTCCAATCTTCTGCTGTTAAATCAGTATCTGATTTGTAGCCTTTTTCTTCTTTAATTTTGTCAAGGTAATCTTCAAATTTTTGTCTGTCGATTTCCCATGCAACAGAGCCGAACATTGTCAAAAATCTTCTGTAAGAGTCATAGCAGAATCTCGGGTTGTTGGTCAGTTTAATCATGCCTTCGACAGTTTTGTCGTTTAATCCTAAATTCAAAATTGTTTCCATCATACCGGGCATTGAAAGTCTGGCTCCGGATCTAACAGAAACAAGAAGCGGGTTTTCAGCATCGCCGAATTTTTTCCCTGCTTGAGTTTCTACAACAGCAAGAGCTGTTTTTACTTCATCCATCAATCCTGCAGGCATTTTGTTGCCATGGTTAATGTAATCCATACAGGTTTCTGTTGTAATAGTAAGCCCCGGCGGAACAGGAAGACCTAAATTAGTCATTTCTGCAAGGTTTGCACCTTTGCCGCCAAGGAGATTGCGCATATCGGCGTTACCTTCTTTGAATAACCATACGCGTTTTTCAGTCATATTCATCTCCTTTCTTATTCGTATAATAAACACTTTTTAATATGTTTTACTATAACACAAAAATAATATAACATGTTGATAAATAAAAAAAAATACTTTATAATTGGGATTTATATCATCGTTTACACCAATTATGTATAAAAATGTCATGCTTAACTTGTTTGACAAAGCAAATCAAAATTTTTGTCATTCTGAATTTATTTCATGGATGATAATTTATATATTATTTGGTAAAACAAGCCAATCTCATCCTGAAACTCCGGTTATTGAAACACTGTATAGTGTATCTCCATTTATCTGATGGGTAAAAAAATTTATTTGTTTTTAAAATAATCACAAATTAAAGTTTTTTTGCGCGGGATAAGATTTTTTATCCCGTCAAAAAATCTACTCTTTTTCGAATCTTCAAGTTCTTTTTTCAGAATTGCTTTTTCTAAAACGACTTTGTTATATAAATCCGAGCAAACAGAACTTTTATCAACATGTTCTTTTAATTTTGCAAGTTGAATTTCTTTTTCTCTAATAGCTTTGATAAGTTCTTTTTTCACTTTGAAAAACCTCATGAACTGTACCATATTAGAATAAGTCTAATTCAAATTTTTTAAATCGGCTTTTTAGTTGATTTAAATTTTTGCAGGTAATAAATCATACTCATAGCCTATTTTTAAAGCTTTTAAGTTAAGAGGCAGCAAATTCTTTCTGTGAGGCGGTATTACGTTATCAAGTGCCTGATTTAGAGCATCCAGAGATACAATTTTACCAGCTTTGGCTAAAATGCCGAGAGCCAGAATATTTGCCATTTTTACATTTCCTAGTTCTTCAGCAAGTTTTGTAATCGGGGCAAACAGATAGTTGATATCCGTCCTTGTTTTAATCTCTTTAACAAGGGTTGAATTTGCAATCATTAAACCGCCCTTTTTAATTTTTGACAGAAATCTGTCAAATGAAGCTTGATTTAACGCTATTATAAAGTCCGCATCGGATTTATTTACTTCGCTGACATCTTCATCACTCATAACAACTTCACAATTAACTGTTCCTCCGCGCATTTCTGCACCGTATGAGGGGTACCATGTTACATTTTTTCCTGCGAGCATAAAAGCGTTAGCCAGCACTTCTCCGGCTAATAAAACACCCTGTCCGCCAAATCCTGCTATTATAAAATTTTTTTCCATTGTTACTATCCTTTTCTAGTATTATTGTCATTCTGAACTTGTTTCAGAATCTATTTATAATTAATTTGTTTTGTCTTTATAAATTCCGGGTTTGAACACCGGCATCATTTCATTTCTAACTCTTTCATGCGCTTTATCCGGAGACATTTTCCAGTTTGTCGGGCAGGTAGAAAGAATTTCGACAAAACCTAAGCCAAGGCCGTGGATTTGTACCTCAAAAGCTTTTTTGATAGCCTGTTTTGCCTTTTTTATATTAGCAACCGTATCAAGCGACACTCTTGCCGAAAAAGCTGTTCCGTCGCAAAGTGCAATATGTTCTGCAATTTTTATCGGGTATCCGTAATAATCAACATTTCTGCCTGTCGGAGAAGTTGTTGTTACCTGCCCTAAAAGTGTTGTCGGTCCCAGCTGTCCTCCTGTCATACCGTAAGTTGTATTATTTATGCATATTGCAGTTAAATTTTCACCGCGTAAGGCTGCATGCATGCTTTCCGCAAGTCCGATTGAAGCAAAATCGCCGTCTCCCTGATAGGTGAATACAATTTTGTCAGGCCTTGCCCTTTTTATGCCGGTAGCTTCTGCCATTGCTCTTCCATGCGGTGCTTCCAGTGAATCTACATTTATATAGTCATAAATTGTTACAGAGCATCCTATAGATGCAGCAAGTATTGTATTTTCTCTTATTCCGAGTTCATCCAGTACTTCTGCAATCAATCTGACTGCAACACCGTGATCACAGCCCGGACAGAATGAATATTTAACATCTCCTTTAAGAGATTCAGGTAATTTAAAAACTTGTGTTGCCATTATATTAATTCCTCAACTTTTTTTACAATTTCTTTTGCAGACGGCGGAGCACCTACTCCTTTGTGTATTAACTCTACAGGGCATGCTCCGTTTACGGCAAGTTTTACATCATTGACCATCTGTCCCATATTTACTTCTACAGTTACAATTTTTTTAACTGTTTTTGAAAGTTCTTTTAATCTTTTATTCGGGAACGGGTATAATGTTACCGGTCTGAAAAATCCTGCTTTAATTCCTTTTTCTCTTGATATCTTCATTGCTGTTTTTACATTTCGGGATGTGCTGCCGAAGCTTGTCAGAATTATATCGGCATCACCGGTATTAATTTCTTCCCATTCCGTTTCATTTTCTTCAATTTTTCTGTATTTTTCGTACAGTTTTTCGAGAAATACGCATCTGTCATCGGCAAGAGGACCGTATGATCTTATAATTCTGCCGTCTCTGCCTTTAGCTCCTGTTAAAGCCCAGCCGGAATTATCAATTTCCGGATACGGGTAATCGTAAAATTCAACAGGTTCCATCATTTGTCCGAGAAGCCCGTCTGCTAACAGCACGGTCGGATTTCTGTATTTTTGTGCGAGATAAAATGCTTTATAAGTTAAATCAACACATTCCTGAACGGTAGACGGCGCAAGTACTATAAGTTTATAATCGCCGTTGCCGCCGCCTTTTGTTGCCTGAAAATAATCCCCTTGAGAAGGATAAATATTTCCGAGTCCCGGACCGCCTCTCATAACACTTACAAGTACAACAGGCAGTTCATCAGTTGTTGCATACGACAAACCCTCCTGCATAAGAGCAACTGCACAGGAAGATGATGAGGTCATGGCTTTTACACCTGTTGAAACAGCGCCTATCGTCATATTTATTGCGGCAAGTTCACTTTCCGCAGAAACATATCCTCGTTTCAGCTCCTGCATTTTCCCGCTCATAAATTCTCCGATTTCACTCTGGGGAGTTATCGGATAACCGAAGTAACACTGGCATCCGGCAATTACAGCTGCATTAGCTATCGCATAGTTTCCTTTTGTTAATACTTTTTTATTTGTTAAACATTCTACCATATTTTATTATCCTTTATATACTTCGGTTATTGCTAAATCAGGGCATCTTGTTGCGCACATGGCACAACCGAGACATTCATGTCCGGGATCGTCAAATTCAACAACATGAACTCCGAGTTTATTTGTATCTTTGCCTATTTTTAACAATTTTTTAGGGCATTCATTTATGCATAAATAACATGCTTTACATTTATCTTTATTTATAACAATACGGCTCATCTTCACCTCGATATTTTTTCGTGTCTAAGCAATATTATATCACTTAATTTAAAAAGGATACATTTTATCTTTACAATTGTAATAATAAACGTTAAGAGTTTGCAGTTTTCTATTATTCTGTTAATATATAATAATATAAAGAGGGATATTTTTTTAAGAAAGAGAAACATAATAATGGCACTAACTGTAGATGAAATTGCTCAAATTCTCAACACAATGCGTGTTGAAAACGAAAATAATGCTCAGGGATTTGAAAGAATATTAACAGGTATAAATGCGAAACTTGAATTGATGTCTGAAGATAATGAAGCAACTGATTTAATTAAACTTTATATCTCAGAATTAAAAAAAGTAATTGAGGATAATAATACCGGTTCATCTGTAAAACTCGATACTCTGGACAGTTTGTTAAAAGAAATAGCTTCATCAAATAAGGATCTTGCCAAAAATGAAGATATTACAAATGTATTTAATAATTTGACAACAAATGTTAATATTGTTACAGACAGTCTTGAAGAACAGAAAAATATTCTTGCAGGAATTGAAAATAAGCTTAATCAAACTGACGGTAAAATATTAACAAAAGATGAATTATCTTCTCTTTTAAATGATATTTTTGTAAATTTGTCTGAATTAAATTCAAATATTAAAATTTCTTTTGAAAATATCCAGAACAGCTTATTAAATGCAGAAGAAAATTTGCAAAAATATGATATTTCAGGTCAGGTTGACTTTATACACAGGCAGGTTGGAATTATTTCGTCAGATGTAAAAGCACTGCCTGATAAAATATCTGAATTTCAAAATATAACTGACTCTTTAAAATATGCGATTGAAAATTCTGCTCTGCAAAATAACAAAGATTTGACGGAAAGATTTGATGTTTTGCAAAATTCTTTTAACAGTATTGTGACTGAACAGGATTTTGCAGCTTTCAGACAGGATCTGGCTGATTTTGTTCAGAAGATTATAGATAATTCAAATGCTCTGAATTCTGAGCTTTCTTACAGCACAGAAAGAATTGAAAGTATTCTTGAATCTGTTAAAGCTCTTGATTTCAGGGATGATTTTGAAAATATTATTATAAGACTGAACGAGATTAAAGAATCTTTTGAAGAAGGCAGTAAAATAAATTATACAAACCTTTCATCTGAAATATCTTCTTTAAGCAGCCGTATTAATACAAGTTTTGAAAATTTAGACACATCATCAAAAGAATTGTATTCCGATTTAAAAACGGAAACCTCAATTATTCTGGGAAATTTAAAAAATTTAATAGAACTAAATCCGCAAAGTTCTATAGATGAACTATCTTCTATTGTGTCCGGAATATCGGAAAATGTTAACGCTGTAAAAGATAGTGTTGTCTCAGATGTTGTTTTAAGTGTTAATGAAAATTCTAATTCTAATTACGAAGCTGTAAAAGATTATATCAATGAACTTTCCGGTAATATAAGCAATTTGAAAACAGAATTTGATGAAATATTGCAAAAAACTTCGGCAGGACTCGCAGAAGATACAAGTAAAATTTCATCGGAAATCTCACAATTCAGAGCTGAATTTAAGCAGTCTGTAGAAAGTGATTTGCAAAATTCAGCGCTTTTGATGGAGCATGTTTCAGATGTTTCATTAAAAGTTGATAGTTTAAACGACAGTTTAAATGCAAATTTTAGCGATAATTACTCGTCCTTAAAATCAATTTTGGAAGAACTTTCAAGGGAGCTATCGGATGAAATTGCAAAACAGAAAGAAATATTTTCTGATACAAACGAACTTAATGAGCAGCAAAAAATAGAGACTCTGAAAAATTTGTCTGTTGATATCAGAAACATTGAACTTTTAATAAATTCAAATACTGATGCGTTTAAAGATGAAATAAAGAACAATATTCTCGAGATAAGAGACTATATTAATGACATAAAAAATTCAATTTCTTTATCGCAATCGGAAGTTGAAAATAAGCTGTCACAAAAGCTTGAATCGCTTGAAGGATTAAATCATGTTATAGATGAGGCTGCATCTTCTGTCGGAGAAAAGATACAAAACATATCGGATAATCTTCAACTGCTTGACAATTCTGAACAGAATAATTTAATAAATGAAAAAATTCAGCAGATAAATACTTCTTCTTCCGGAATAATAAGCTCTCTTGATGATTTGAACAGACATAATGATGAATTATCCAAAATCATTTCAATGATGATGGAGGTAGTTGCCAAAAAAGATGATATTATTCCGTTAACCGAGACAATAAATTCCTACGAACCTGTTGATTATTCATATGATTTAGAACAATTGTCGTCTAAGATTGATAATATATTAGAATCTTTTGATGATATTTCAGGCAGGAATTTTGCAGGAATTTCAGAAAAACTTAATGAACTGCAAAATTCGTCAAAAACAAATACTGAGAGTGTTATTTCCAAAATTGATGATTTTTCTATAATAATATCCTCTTTAAAAGATATTATTATGAATTCAAATACGGAAAACCGTGATCTGTTTAACGGGCAGTTGAAAAATTTTGAAAATTTATATGCCGGAGCATTAACCGCTGATGACTTCGCAAATTTCAGACATGATTTTTCTGACTTTGTGCAAAAAATTATAGATAATGCAAATGTTTTACAGCTAAATGCCGAGTCCGGCAAGGAGCTTATTGCTGAAATTTTAAAGAAAATTGAAAATCTTGGCGATACAGACAGGCTAGAGGTTATTGAGAGTAAAATAGATAATATTAAAGATGTTTTTGAAAATAATTCTCTTCAGAATTGCGATAGTATTTTAAAGGCTGTTGATAGTCTGAAAGAACAGGTTAATTCGGTATTATCAGATTCAGAAAATAACCGTCAGGAATATTTTAGTAAATTTGAAACGGAATTATCTGATATTTCTTTAAATATACAGTTTATCAGAGATCTTTCATCTCAAAAGCCTTCGGAAATTCTTGATAACGTTCTTAATGAACTCAAAGCAATGTCTGCTTCCGTGCAGGACGGCATAAATTCTAATATAAATCTGAATATGAAAGACCTGCAGTTGTCTGTTTCAAATATGGCTGAAGAAATCAACGGCTTAAAAAACGATTTGTCAGGCAAAGATGATGCGCGTATATTTAGTATTACATCAGGTTTTGACAGTATCCGCACATCACTGGAAGAAATATTGTCATCCTGCTCATCTTTAAGTGAATTATTTGAAAATACTTCAAGAACGAATTATGGAAATCTCGTTAGCAGTATTAGTGATGCCGGTGCAAAAGTCGAAGAACTGAAATACGAAATTCAGCAGACTTCACTTGGTTATATGGATAAAGTTTTTAATACAGTAAAAGAAGTATCTTCAAAACTTGATCTTTTATCAGAAAATATGCCGGTTGATATTTCTGAAAATATTAACACATTAATTGAAAAAATATCTTCTCTTGCTGACAATTTTGAAGGTACATACACTGAACATGAAAAACTCATAAAAGACTGCAGTGATACCCAGTTATATGAATTAAAAAATGTATCAGGCAGTGTTAATGATTTACGCGAACACTTTGATGAAATTTCCGAAAGTTTAAAAAATTATATTTCCGAATTGAATATAGCATACAAGTCTGGCAGAAGTGACAGTGAAAATAAAATTACCGAAAAACTTCTGGATTTAGAATCTTCAATTATGTCTAATTCAGAGCAGTATGAACAAAAAATTGAAGTTTTACAGGCTAAACTTTCAGAATTTGTTCATATTGCAGAAAACAGCGCATCTGATACAGAAGCAAAAGTTATGGCTTCAATGGATGAGGTATCCGGCTTGAAGGATGAACTTGCTGTTTTGAGTGAATATTTGAAATCCGTAAAATCAGCATCTGATGATAAATTAGACAATACAGTTACATTGATTGATACTGGAATAGATAATATTATCTCAAAAATTGCAGCTTTAAATGAATCTGTATTGAGCGGCATAGATGTTTCCGTAAAAGAAAATATTTTATCTGTCGATGAAAAATTTGACGGACTTATTTCTGCAATATCCTCTTTAAAAGAGGAGCATACGGCTATTTCTGATGGTTTAATTTCTGATCTTGAAGACAAAATTTCATCATTAAAACAGGAATTCGGTATAATAAATACTGATATTTCAGATGCTTTGCAATGCAAAACCGAAGAAATTATGAGAGCATTTGAACCTGTTAAGACTGGTATTGATGAATTTATTGGTTTTGACTTCTCCAATATTTTGCAGGAGTTAAAATCCGGACTGCAGGAATCTTTTGTGAATTTTACCGTGGATATTAACGGTGAACTCGCGGCTAATTCCGAGAGTGTTAATAAGCTTGAACAGGCTTATAAAGAAGTATTAAATAAAATTAATAGTGTTGAGGAATGCGTCAGCAATAAGATTTCTAATGATATTGAACTTTTAAATATTACGGTAGAAACTTCCGCCAGAGATGTTAAACATAATTTAGAAGAAAAAATTGATGATTATATTAATGATTTAAAAGCTTATATTGATATTGCTTTTAACAATACAAGGACAGAAAGTTCAATCGAAAATTTGAAAGAAGAACTGTCTGCAAAAATTGAAGATATTTTTAAAGGTCAAAATTATCTTACGGAGCAAACAAATGTGTTAAACGCAGGCATCTCAACTCTCGGGGATTCTATAAAAAATTATGTTCAATCAGCCTGTGAAAATACGATTGATAAATGCAGCCCGATGCAGACTAAGGAACTTCTGGAGGCATTGAACCAAAAGCTGGATATTTTTGTTACTTCTGCGGATAACGAAGAAATTCTGAATTATTTTCAGGAATTACAAAAACAGGCAAAAGATGATTACGCAACTTTGTCAGGATTGCTAAATTCTATTTCATCTAAAGTCGAAAAATTTGCAGATGATTCAAAGCTTACATCAATGCTTGAAAATTTAACTTCCAAAGTAGATGTCATTGCGTCTGATCCGTCTATAATTCTGCTTAGCGATAAAGTTGAAGAAATTTATCAGATATATTCCAAAATTGAAAAAAATTCAGAAGATTCAAAAATTTCTGATCTTTTAGAAAATTTGAATTCGAAAGTAGACATTATAGCTTCCGATCCATCTGTAGATGAACTCAACGAAAGAGTTGACGAAATTTTTAAAACAGAGGACAGAGTTGCAGAAATGCTTACAGCTCTGCATGAAAAAGTTGATGTTCTTGCAATGGATGGAACTGATTTTGACATCGCTGAAGAAATAGACGATATAAAAGATTTGATTTTTGAACAGAGAAAATATTTTGAAACTTCATCGGATGAAAAAACTGCAGCTATAGATAAATATCTAAGAGATGTTTTGTTAAAGCTTGATAATGTTGATCTTGAGAAGAATTCAGAAGATATTAAAGAGTCTATATTGAATGCTCTTGTGTCTCTGTTTGATCAGATTTCTTTTGTGGAAGAAACAGAAGAAATAAAAGATTTTGTAGAAGAAAAAACTGACCAAATTAATCAGAATTTAATCGAAGTTAAAAACCAGTTAAAACAAATTGCAAGTTCTGACGATGATTTTGGTTATTCATATACATTGCAGGATGTCGAATCAGATATTGCGAAATTGCGTCTTGCAATAAACAACATGTCCGGTAATGACTTTGAAAGTTTTTCAGAGGATATTAAAAAAATAGTTACTTCCGTTAAAGGTTTAGAATCTACATTGACTCAGGATCAGATGGTAGATTTAAAAACTGATATTGAAAAGCTTAACGAAGATATTTTAAGCATAAGTTCCAGAACGAATAAACTTCTTCTAACGTCAGATGAGTCGTATAAAGCCTTAAATGACGGATTAAATAATTTTAGCAATCTTGTTTACAGGCTGGAAGACAGGATTGATAATCTGGATAATTCCGGTATAAATGACAGACTAGAAAGAAAGGTTGATAATATTCATTCAATGGCTGTTGAAGGTGCAAATGCAGATAAAGTGTTCCATCAGGTTATGATGTATCTGGGCGAATGGGTCGATTCTACAACAGAAAATATTGCTTCCTTATTAGATAAAACCGCAGAAATTACTGATTTAAAAAATGATTTTGAACAGTTAAGAGAACTACTTCCTGAAAAAACGCAAATAGTCGATGAACTTGAAGAAAAGTTTGAACAGCAAGAGTTGAGAATTGACAGATTAGAAATGAAGTTAGATAAAATTTTATCAGCACTTGAAGAAAAAGATGATATGATGTTAAATAGAAAAGTGGATAAAATTGAAAAATTAATATCCAGACTTGGTACAAATATAGATAAGCTGACATCATATGTTGACGAAGAATAAAAAATTAATCTCTGATTTAAAAAAGAACCTTCCAGCTTCCAATATTTTAGATGCACTGGAAGAAAGATACGCTTATGCTCAGGATGCGGCAAATATCAGAAAAATTAAAAATCTGCCGGATGTTGTTGTATTTGTTGAGAATGCACAGCAGGTGCAAAAAGTCGTTAAGCTCGCCGCAAAATATAAAATTCCTGTGATTTGCAGAGGTGCAGGTACAAATGTTGTCGGGGCATGTACGGTTGAACATGGCGGGATAATTTTGAATTTTTCAAAAATGAATAAAATTATTTCAATAAATAAAGAAAATATGACGGCAATTGTTGAACCAGGTGTAGTGCTCGGAGATTTGCAAAAAGCAGTTGAAAAGTTCGGACTTTTTTATCCGCCGGATCCTTCAAACCTCGCAGTTTCTACAATCGGCGGAAGTATAGCTCAGTCATCCGGCGGCGCAAAATCATTTAAATACGGGACAACAAAGGATTACGTTATAGATTTAAAAGTTGTTATGGCTGATGGTAAAATTTTGAGAACCGGCTCAAATACGATTAAAAATGCAACAGGCTATAATCTGAATACACTTTTTGTCGGCTCGGAAGGAACTCTCGGCATAGTTGTAGAAGCAACTTTAAAATTAATTCCTAAACCGCAGAGCAAAAAAGTTTTTATGGCTTATTTTGAAACGGTGAGAGAAGCTGTCAAGGCAGTGAATTCTGTTATTGAACAGCGAATTTATCCTGCAACGCTTGATTTTATGGATAAAAATGCAATTCAAACAGTCGAAAGGTTTTATCCTGCAAACCTTTTAACAAATAAAGAAGCTGCACTTGTTATAGAAATTGACGGTTTTGAATGTTCGATGCAATATCAGGAAGATGTAATTTTGAATATCTTAAAAAATTGTAATGCATCTGCAATTCAAGCATCACATAATGAAGAAGAATATAATAAAATCTGGACTGCAAGGCGCTCGTCAATGGGTGCATGTGCGAAATTAAAACCAAACGTAACAACTGATGATGTTATTGTTTCCAGAGAAAATTTAGAAGCACTTGTTACAGGTATTCGCGAAATTTGCGAAAAATACAATCTGGAAGTTTGTATGGTTGGTCATGTCGGAGATGGAAGCGTTCATCCGCAGATTCCGATTGATTATAATGATGAGGATGAGTACAAACGTTATAAACTTGCAAAAAGTGAAATTTATGACCTGACAGCAAAGCTTGGCGGAATTTTATCAGGCGAGCATGGCATAGGGGCTGTAAAACGGGCTCATATAGATAAAGTTGTAAATTCAATAGCTCTTGATTATATGCGTAAAATAAAAAAGACCTTTGACCCTGACAATATTCTTAATCCGTATAAAATATTTTAATTTTTACCTGAATACATACGTTTCACTCATAACCTGTGTTCAGTATGAAATACACCCTCTCCTGTGGGAGAGTTGTAGGGTGGGATAAGCATAGCGTTCCCACCTGACTGATTATTAGAAGACCAGAAGTCAGGCAGGCTATGATGGCAGACAGAAGTCAAGAAGCCCGGAAGGCAAACTGTTTCGGAGCTTCGTATGAAAGTATCTTATTTGCGGGCTCTGCCCGCCGTAAATAGCCTGACATCCTGACATCCGAACCTCTGAACTTCCGAATAAAAGACTTCCCTGTCCTCCGTCTGCCATCATAAGCTGGATTCTTTCGGCTCATTCGAGCCTCAGAATGACTAAAAACGAAGCACTTCAATCTACGCATGTATTTTTCCTGTCATTGCGAGGGAGCGTGCCGCTCCACCCACCATATGGATTTTGTAAGAATTTTTTTGTCATTGCGAGCGAATGCGACGCAATCCAGCTTATGGTTATATTATTTCGTGATACAAATCAATCCATTCCGGATTATTGATTTCAATCAATTCAAGTTTCTTTTTTCTTGATGTTCCTTTGAGTTTTTTCTCTCTTAAAATTGCATCTTCAATATTATCGAAAATTTCATAATAGCCTAATTTGTCAACACCGTATTTTTTTGTAAAACCATCTGCTAATTTATTTTTATGTTCATAAACTCTTTTAACCAGATTGGAAGTTACTCCAATATATAAAGTTCCATTCTTTCTGTTAAATAGTATATATGTATATCCGCTCAAATTTATTTCCTTTTATTAATAAATTATACAATAAAAAATAATCGGCTGGATTCTTTCGCCTGTCGGCTCAGAATGACTAAAAACGAAGTTCTCCAATCTACGCAAGAACTTTTTTCGTCATTGCGAGCGAATGCGACGCAATCCAGCCTATTAATATACAAGATCGTTAAGTGTTACTTCTAATGCATCAGAAATTTTCATAAGCAATTCAATACTTGGATTAACCTGTTCATTTTCAATATTTGAAATATGCTGCTGGCTGATGCCTGTGAGATCAGACAATTTTTCCTGTGAAATTTTCTTTTTAGCCCTATACTGTCTGATATTTGACGCAATATTTTGTTTTATTTGTTGATCATCCATATAAAAATATAATAACAGACTTGCTTAATTATTATTATCATGTATAATTTATATTATATCAAGTATAATTGATAAATTAGAAAGGATTGGCTATGAATGAAAATTTTGATTACAAAGATTTAAGCATGAAAGTCATGGATTTTACTGTGTCTGTTGAACGCCTGACAAATGCTGCAGATATTTTGAAGGTTTGTTATGACTATTGTTCAAACGAGTATTCTGATATCTGGCATTTGGACGGATTAATAAATTCTCTTATGAAAGAGGTCTGTAATGTAATGGAAGAAAGAGATGAAGTAAGGAAGTTTTTTAGTTAGTGTATAATATTTTTATGAATGAACAGATTGATAAAAAAGAACTTATAAAATATTTCAGGTCGCTTGGATTAACAGTTCACACAACCACAAAAGCGCGCGGACATCAGGGATTTTTTCTCAAAAACAGAATTGATATATCTAAAAATATTTCTGAAAAAAGAATTGTGCCGACTCTTTTGCATGAGTTCGCACATTATATTCATTCAAAAATTGAACCTGATATGAACAGAACCGGCGGAACTCTGGGCATGCTTTTCAAATCAGACAATCCGATTTTTTTAGACGAGCTCATCAAGGTTACAAATTTTGTTGATGAAAATTCTCTTTGTATAAGACTGTTTGAACACAAAGACAGAGTTAAAACGAAAATAAAAGAGTACGAAGATATTATAAAAATTTATTATCCAAAATTCCAGCGTTCGAAAAAATTTAAAGAATTTGACAGGTATATTAAAAAATCCGATGCACGTTATCTTTTAAAGTATGACAGGGTTAAGGTTATTGCAAGGGGATTTTTCAAGCGGGAGGTAAAAATTTATACAATTGATAATATTGAACGTGATTTTGACATGCCGCAGGCTTTTGCAGCATATATACGGCTGAAATCTTTTCAGAGAAAACAGTCAAGAATTTCTTCAAGAATTAACCGTTATAAAAAATATTATGAAAAACCGGCAGAACTTTTTGCGAGATTAATTGAAGGCATTTACCTTGACAGAGAATGGGTTGAAGCTATTGCTCCAAATGTTACGGGACGATTTTTCGAACTGTTAGATGACGGCTATTATATGGAATTAAAAACTATACTCTGCCGTACATGTCTTCGTAGCGTATAATATCTTCTTCAATTAGCGGATCGCCTTTTTGGACTTCAATAATTTCAAGCCCTTCTTCAAACGGATTTTGTAAAGAATGAATAGCCTTAACCGGAATATCAACACTATGCCCCGGAGAAAGAATTAATTCCTGACCTTCAAGAATAACTTTTGCTTTTCCTGTTAATACAACCCAGTGTTCACTTCTGTAATTATGAGATTGTACGGACAATTTTTGTCCGGTGTTAACATGAATTATTTTAGTTAGAAATCCTTGTCCCTGAGCTATTACAGTGTAAAATCCCCACGGTCGGTAGACAGTTTTATGTATAAGATGTGTATTATCGTTTTGTTTTTTCAAAGTATCGTATATATGTTTAACATTTTGTGTTTGGTCTTTTTTGCATGCAAGAATTGCATCTTCCGTTTCAACTATTACGGTATCTTCAAGCCCAATTGTTGCAACGAGTTTTGATGATGCGTAAACAAATGAATTTTTTGAATTTTTATCAAGAACATGACCTATAAAAACATTTCCGTTTTCATCTTTGTGACTTACATCGTAAATTGATTTCCATGAGCCAAGATCGTTCCAATCACTTTCAAGTTTGACAAGAGCAATTTTGTCTGATTTTTCCATAATCGCATAGTCAATTGAAATACCTGGCATTTTATCAAAATTTATAAACGGAATCTCATTTGATTTCGAAAAATCAAATTCTTCAGAAATTTTGGCAATATCAGGGGCATGCTTTATTGTTTCATCTATAAGGGTTGATGCTTTGAACATAAAAATTCCGCTGTTCCAGAAATAATTTCCTTCCCTCAGATATTTTTCCGCTGTTTCAAGATCCGGTTTTTCTACGAATTTTTTAACTTTTAATCCGTCTCCTGTTTTTTCGGATGTATTAATGTATCCGTAACCTGTTTCCGGGTAATCAGGTTTAATGCCAAAAGTTACTATATAGCCTTGTTCTGCCAGTTTTTCACCTTTTTTTACCGTTGATAAGAATTTATCATTATCTTTTATGAGATGATCTGACGGAACAACTATAATTACAGGGTCTGAATTTGATTTTTGCATAATAAATTTTGTCGCAAGAACGATTGCCGGTGCAGTATTTTTTGCAGTCGGTTCTGAAAGTATTACAGGAGTTTCATAAATTTCGGAAAGCTGCATGCGTACATTTGAGGAGTGCTTTGTATTGGTTATGCTCACAATATTATCAGACGGCATACACATTTTTAGTCTTTCAAATGTTGATTGGAGCAGGCTTTTATCTGAATTTAAATTTAATAATTGTTTTGGATACAGTTCTCTTGATAGCGGCCATAATCTGCTGCCAGAACCTCCTGCTAATATAATTCCGTACATTTTTCCTCCTGTTTTTTATTATTATACTATAAAAACATTATTTTTATTATCAATGTAAATTAATATATTACTTTATTTAAAAAATTTAACATTAAAAGTTTATTGAAATTTAACGGACTTATATCGCAGTTTACACCAATTATGGGTAAAATCGTTATGCTGAACTCGTTTCAGCATCTTATAATGTTAAGATTCCGAAACAAGTTCGGAATGACATTATGCCTGTTTTTTTAGAATATCTGGTGTAAACTGCGATATAAGTCTCAAATTTAAATCCTTGAATAATAAGTTATTTTTTGTTACTATGTTGCAGTAATGTTTGAGTGGGATTTGAAAAAGAGAGTTATAGCAGGAATTTTAGCTTGCGGAATTGTTTCGGGCGGAATTTATTTTTCAAAAATTTATCAACCGTCTTATAAAACAGATGAAATTTATTCATCTGCTCTTGATGATTTTGTAAATGGTGATTATCAAAATGCGTATTATCTGTTTTCAAAAATTACCATATTTTCTCCATTAAAGCCTGTAGCAGTTTATCACAGGGCGGAATGTGCAAGAATGCTGAATGATGATAAGTCTGAAATCAGGCAGTATGAAATTTTGTTTAATAATTATCCTAAACATCAATTAAGTATCAGAAGCAGATATCTGGCAGCACAAAAACTTATAAAAGATAAACCTAAAGTTGCAAAAAAATATTTTGAATATATTATTCATAACGCTCCTGATACAGATTATGCAATTGCGTCGGAGTATTATCTGGGCTTGCTTTTAAAGAATAAACATGAAAAATCTAAAATCGTTCCGAATTCCGTGAGAGACGATGTGCAAAATTATTTCAGACATTACCTTAAAAAAGCTCCATCAGGTAAACTTGCGTTAGAAACAGTTAATTCATGGCTGGATTTTACAAAAGATATATCTGCTGATGATTATCTTTTGATGGCAAAAACCTGTTATCTTTTTGGAGAGTATGAAAAAGCCAGAGAGCTTTTGAATAAAACAAATGCACATGAAAGCTGGGCGCTGGATGTTAAAAATTCTTATGCAATGAAAAATTTCCCAAGAGCAAAATTTTTGACTGAAAACGGTTTGCAGAAAAATTCAGGTTATGTATCTGAGGATGATATTTTTGAAGCAATAGATGTATATATAAAATTGTCTTCCTCAAAATCACAGGCGATTAACCGGTTGATAAATCTGGCATCAATTAAGGGTAAAGATTATTTATTAAGTATGAAATGCAGCGATCTTCCCTGGAAAGAAAAAGAAGCATGTTACAACAATCTTTATTTGCAATATCCGCATGGCAGATTTTCAGCTGATGCTCTTTCAAATATCTTTTTTGCAAAAATCAAGTCAGGCGATTTTGAAAATGCCAAAAAAATCGGTCTGGATCATCTGAATAAATTCCCTGATTCAAATTCCGCACCTATGGTCATGTTCTGGCTCGGTAAAATCAGTGAAAAAATTAATGATTATGAAGGTTATACAACTTTCTACAGAAGTGTTATCAGTAAGTATCCGGATTCTTATTATGCATACAGAGCGTATCTTAAACTGAGCAGAATTCAGGGGCCTGTAATTACAAGTTATATTACACCTCAGCCTGTTTTATATCCTTATAAGTACACCAGAAATAATATTATTGTTAAATTGGTTGATTTAAAAGATTATGATGTAATAGATGAATTAGTTGATGATGATTTTGTAAAAAGCTGGGTTTTATATAAAAAAGGCGATTACTCACATTCAATGCTTGTTGCCCGTGATGCAATGGAAAAAATAGCAGATAAGCCAGATAAATATGATTTGCGCTGGCGTCTTGTATATCCTGTGATTTATTATGAAGATATAGAAAAATATGCAGGCGAAACAGGTAATAATCCTCCTCTTATGCTTGCACTTACGCGTGAAGAAAGTTATTTTGATCCTCTGGCTCAAAGTATTGCAGGTGCAAGCGGCTTGATGCAGATTATGCCTGCGACCGCAAATGAAATTAATTCAAAATTTAAGCTTGGCATGAATATTACTGAAGCACTGTTTAACCCGTATCAGAATATAAAGCTCGGGAATTACTATTATGAATTTTTAAGACAAAATCTTGAAGGACATGATATATCATCTGTTGCAGCATATAACGGTGGTATAGGTTCGATTCAAAGATGGAAAACTTCACTTCACTATAACGATACGGATGAATTTGTTGAACAAATTCCTTATCCCGAAACGAAAAATTACGTGAAAAAAGTTTTCAGAAGCTACTGGAATTATATCCGAATATATAACGGAAATAATTAATGGTATGGATGCAATATCACGTCGGACGGGATGAGCGTTTTTATATTACATGTAACAAAATGTAAAGATGTTTTCAAAAAGGTGTAAACCCCTGATATAGTGCTTATAAAACAGGACAAAACAGGACAAAACAGGACAAAACAGGACAGGCAAGTATTAAAGTTTTTTGCATAAGATGCCGTACTGCACATTATGAATTTATTAGTAAGTGTAGTTAAAAATGAAAGGAGTCACAATGGGTATTGATAAAATTCATGACAATGAGAAAACGGTTTATATCAAGGGGGAACCTAAGCTGGTTGATACAAAAACATCCGAAAAAACAACAGGTTCAATTATGGTCTCTAATGAAACAACGGTAACATCGTCTGAAACAAAAAATTCTAAAGAACTTGTTGTTTTCCCGAAGAAAGAAAAAGCAGTCCAAAATAACGGAGAAATTGTTTATTCAAAAGATTTGTCCGATGAACAAATTGAAAATTTGAAAAAATTAGGTGATGCACAAAAGTTTATGCAGACAGATGAAGGTAAAAAACTTGCCGAAAGTTTGCTTAATCAACAAATGGATATTTCAAAAGGTCAGCGCAAGTGGCTTAAAAAACAAGGTATAGACGCAGATGCATTTATTCAGGAATGGAACAGACAAAATCCTGACAGCCCGAATAATAAAAAGTTTGCAAAAGAAAAGGCTGAAGATGCCCGTTCGGAGATGGCTGCTTATGCAAAAGGATTTTTAGGCGATCAGCAGATGAAATCCAATAAACCTGTACAGGAAAAAGAATCAGGTTTGAAGGGGATGTTTAAGAAATCTGAAAAAGAAAAAATAACAAAAGATACAACTTATTCAGATCAGGGTATGAAGATAAAACATCATTCATCTACTGATGAATCCCGTCAAAGTTCAATTGCCAATGACGTAACCGATGAGATTGCAAGAAAAGGTAAAGATTTTCTTGAAGCGTTTGAAGGTAATAACGAAGGGAAACGCAGAGCAAAATTTAAAGAAATTGACGAAAACGGCAATGAGGTAACTTATAAAGTCCGTTATAATAAAGACGGAAGTGTAAAAAAAGTCGTTGTAAAAAGTGATGCCGAAGGTAAACTGAAAGTAAAACAGGCAAAAGACGGAGATATAACAGTAAAAGGTGATCTTCAGGCTGAATTTGCTTATGAAGATGCTCCTACAATTGCCAATATAAAAGAAAAAAATGTTCAAAAATTTGAAGAAGTTAAAACCGTAACTACTGATAATACATATCTTCAGGTAGATAAAGAAATCCGAACTAAAACTAAACAGCAAACCAAAATAATAAAGCCTGACTGTCCGGAGCCTGACACTTCCTATATGGATTTACGCGGGAAATATGTAAGCGATCTGCCAGGGAGAGACAGAAATTTTAACCAGGGCCCCGCTGTTGATGCTAAAACTATTTTACAACAGGCTGATCAGATGGGCATGGAAAATCTTGTTAAAGGATATTGCGGCAATAGGGCTGATGCCAAATATGAACCATCTTCAGAACCCGGTAATTTAAATCAATTAAATGCAAGATTTATCACTGGATGTTTTATTAATGCTCATGAAACAAATGAAAAAGGTCCAAATGGCAGAAATATTAATGGCATGAGTGCTGATTATGAAAAATTAAATGCCTTTATTGGAGAAGCGTTTAACCGCGATCAGGAAATAATAAGTGTTGCAGGACCTAAAGCTGATAACCAGATATTGAAATATATTGCCATGGAAATAAACAGGCATAATGCAAGTGTTGCACACCGAAGCGGAAAACATCTTCCAGGTACAAATAATTACCCTATAGATAAAGCAAAATTACCGGAATTTTTCCAAAAATATATAAAGTAAATTAAAAAAAAAGGAACCCGTATAATACAGGTTCCTTTTTTTACTAATTAAGTTTCAGTTATAACATATTTTTTCTGATATTTTCTTTTTGTTTGTCAATTTTTTTGATTCGGTTTTCAATTGTTTTAATCTGTTTTTTTAAAGCTTTTCTTTCAGCTTTGACTGCTGTGTATTGTGCGTCGACATCTGCATATTTAGCTTTATAGTTTAAAAGTTCGTTTCTTACATCAACCTGCGCATTATCTAACTGGGTAATAGCATTCTGCATTTTTTTGTTGCCTGCCGGTTCTTCTGCCGCAACAGGAGCGGGTGCTGAAATGTTTGTTGATGCAGCAGTTGTTCTTATCGGAGTGCCATATACGGTGTCGTCAAAATTTAACGGTGTGAAAGCATTACCGTCAGCCATAGCTGCCATTGAGCATGCCAAGACGATTGAAAGCGAAAGAAGGCAGTTTCTTAAAGTTTTTTTCATAATAAATTCTCCTTATATATCAATTTTTCATTTTGAGACAAATTTTATATAAAATAGTATAAATTATGTGTGGTAAAAATAACTCATTCAAAAAAATGAAAAATATAAGGAACATTTTATTTATATACGCGTCTGAAACCATGTGTATCAGCAATTATTAATTTTTGTAAATGGGTAAAACGCTTATATAATCGCATTTTTAACAAGTGATAGAAAAAACCTAAAAAAAACATGAAAAAAAGTGCTTGACTTTAAAATTTCTTTTGCATACAATCAAAGACGTGCCCAGTGCACAGCGAACCTTTAAAAAATCAATACATCGTTGAGGAAACGTTAAGAAATTTTAAAAAATTTAAAACAAACTACTTGACATTAAAAATTGACGATGTAAGATTAGAAATGCAGATGACACTAGCAAATAAAAATAACGAATGCATCTGATTTATATAATATAAAAGGTAAAGGAAGTAAACCCCAATTCAAAATTGAAATTGTGTCTGTGTTTAACAGAGCTTCTTAAGAAGCGGTCGAAAAAGAAATGACCTGCACTTTGACAACAGAATAGCTGAACCGCGCAAGCTTTAAAAAGTGAGCGCGAGAAAACAATACTTTGTTAATTCTAAAAACGAATGATATCGGACAGTTTAGGTAACTAAACAATTTAATGAGCTAGAAACTGTTTCTTTTGAAACAGATACTAATAACTTTCTGACAATGGAGAGTTTGATCCTGGCTCAGGACGAACGCTGGCGGCGTGCTTCATACAT